>JAADEP010000010.1 GCA_013153335.1 Chloroflexota bacterium | reverse complement strand
GTGAACGCGTGGGGCCGCCTCGGCGAGTTGTGCAACCAATATTTGCGCCGAGGCATGCGCGTTTATATCGAAGGCCGGCTCATTCCCGACCCGCAAACCGGTAACCCGCGCCTCTTTACGCGCTCGGATGGCACCGTGGGCTCGTCGTATGAGTTGCGCGCGGATGTGGTCAAGTTTCTGACCACGCGCCAAGAATCGGAGGCCATGGGCATCGAGACCGGTCCGCGCACCCAAGCCGCCCCAAGCCCTGAAACGCCCGCGGCCGACATGGGCCCCGTGGATGACCTGCCGGCCGAGGAGGACGAAATCCCCTTCTAAGGTCGCGCGAGCACACAGGGAGATCACGCATGAGCTCCAAAGACTCTGGCTCTCCGGGTGAGAGCGCGCTGCCCCGCCCCCCGCTTGGGCCACCCGGTGAGGTGGTCTATAGCAACCAAATCCACGTCGGCCAAACCCCGACCGAATTTGTGCTCAACTTCCTTCGCTATCTGCCCGGGGAGCGAGAGGCTTCTTATGTCGCCCGGGTGGTCTTGTCGCCCGTGGCGGCAAAGATGCTTTTTTACGTGCTCCGGGCCGCGCTGGCCCAATACGAAGCCCGTTTTGGGGAAATCCCTCTTCCTGGCAAGGCCTCGTTGGCCGACGCGCTGTTCCGTTCTGCCCAAGCACCTTCGTCCGACCCAAACGAACCGCCATCCATGGGGGATACATAGAGGATGGGCCTATGTTGCTACCACTGGAAACCCTCGCCGAACGCGCGCTGCGGGAATTCGAAGCCCGCAATGCGGCGCGAGAGCAGGCTTTAACCCACGCCCGCAAGCTGGTACGCGCCAGCGCTCGCGCCATCCAAGCCGTACACCGGGAAGACTACAAAGCCGCACAAAACTTCTTGGACGAAGGGCGGACGATCGCCCAGCGGCTCCATACCGATCTGGCCGATTACCCCGACTTGTTCTACGCCGGCTATACCCAAGACGCGCTCAAAGAATACGCTGAGGCCAACATCGTGTATAGTCTCATCGCCGGGCATCCGCTCCCCATGCCGGAGGATTTGCAGGTGCCGACCAACACCTATTTGCGCGGCTTGGCAGAAGCGGTCGGTGAGCTGCGACGCCATACCCTCAACATCCTGCGGCACGGTTATTCTCAGCGGGCCGAGACCATGCTGGCTTATATGGATGAGATCTATGGCCTGCTTATCTTGATGGACTACCCCGATGCGATCACGGGCGGCCTGCGACGCCTTACCGATGTCGCCCGCAGTCTGATCGAGCGTACCCGAGGGGACATCACCCTGAGCCTGCGCTTGCAAGAAGTTGAAACCTTACTCCGGGAATGGCATCAACATCAGCACAAAGGAGCCTAGCATGCCTCCGTTGCCCGTTCGTCCATGGCCCCACTTGCCCTTGGCTGCGCTGCCGACGCCGGTGCAGTTCCTGCCGCGGCTTAGCCAAACCCTTGGCTTGGAGCTTTGGGTCAAGCGCGATGACCTTACCGGTCTGGCCTTCGGCGGCAACAAAACGCGCAAGCTCGCGTATCTGGTTGCCGAAGCTCTACAACAGGGCGCGGACACGCTTGTCACCGCGGGCGCGGCCCAATCCAACCATTGTCGTCAGACCGCGGCAGCCGCCGCGCAGTGGGGCCTGCGCGCGGTATTGGTCTTGGCCGGAGAACCTCAATCGCCGGCCGAGGCGGGCGGGAATCTCGCCCTCGATGCTCTTTTGGGCGCGCAGGTCGTTTGGACTTCGTGGGACGAGCGGGATCAGCGTCTGGTCGAGACGGTCGAAGCCTTGCGCGCCGAAGGCCGGCGACCTTATTTGATTCCGTATGGTGGTTCGAACGCCCTGGGCGCCCGGGCCTACGCGGACGCGCTGGCTGAACTTTTGGATCAGCTCGACCCCGCGCCTGAAGTTATTGTCTTGGCGTCGTCTTCGGGCGGCACCCAAGCGGGGCTGGTCGCGGGCGCGCGCCTTTTGGGCTACACCGGCATCATCCTCGGTATCAGCGTGGATCAACCCGCGCACGCTCTGCAGAAGCGCGTGGCCGCTTTGGCCGAAGCCGCGCTCGCGCATATGGGCCGCTCGGACCTGACCGTCCATCCTTCCGAGGTGCTGGTGGACGATACGTACGCGCAACCGGGGTATGGCGTGCTCACCGCGGCGGAGCGCGAGGCCATCACCTTGGCCGCCCGGCTCGAGGGGCTGCTCGTTGACCCGGTCTACACTGGGCGAGCCCTGGCCGGGTTGGTGGACCGCGCGCGCCGAGGGCACCTGTTCGGTCGTCGCGTAGTGTTCTGGCACACCGGGGGCACCCCTGCGCTCTTCGCGCAAAAATACCTGCCCAACCTCTTTCACTCGTGACCTGGTTGCGCGCTGCGTCCAATCCGCTTTGCCTCAAACAAATTAAAAAGGTCTTGCCAAGGCCTAGGGTTTGCGATACACTTTAGGCTGAGGAGAGTAGCGCATGGCTCGGAAGAAGGAATCGCTCGGACGTGATGAAGTTCTACGGCAGACCTTAGAATCGCTCACCAAGCGATTTGGCGAAGGCGCGGTGATGCGCCTGGGCGAGGCGCAACATTTACGGGTGGAAGCCATCCCCACGGGCGCGTTGTCGCTCGATATTGCTTTAGGGATTGGCGGGATTCCGCGCGGACGGATTACGGAAATTTACGGGCCGGAGAGCTCGGGCAAGACTACGCTGGCTTTGCACATTGTGGCCGAAGCGCAGAAGATGGGTGGCGTCGCGGCGTTCATCGATATGGAGCACGCCCTCGATCCCGCCTACGCGGAGCGCATCGGCGTGGACGTGGAGAATTTGCTCATCAGCCAGCCGGATACGGGCGAGCAAGCGCTGGAAATCGCGGAAGCGCTCATCCGTTCGGGCGCGGTTGATGTTGTGGTGATCGATAGCGTAGCCGCGCTCGTCCCCCGGGCCGAAATTGAGGGCGATATGGGCGACGCCAGCGTGGGCATGCAAGCCCGGCTCATGTCACAAGCGTTACGCAAACTAACCGGCGCGATCAAACAGACCAATACAGCCGTCATCTTCACCAATCAATTACGCCAAAAGATCGGCGTGATGTTCGGCAATCCCGAGACAACGCCGGGAGGGTTGGCGCTCAAATTCTACGCATCGGTTCGCTTGGATATTCGACGAACGCAGAGCATTAAGGTCGGGTCCGAAGTTATCGGCAACCGGGTGCGGGTCAAGGTCGTCAAGAACAAAGTTGCCCCGCCCTTCCGGACGGCCGAGTTCGATATTTTGTACAATCAGGGCATTTCGAAAGAAGGCGATTTGCTGGACTTGGCCGTGGATCTGGGCTTGATTACCAAACGGGGCTCGTTCTATTCCTACGGCGACCTGCGCTTGGGGCAAGGCCGTGAAAACGCCAAGGCCTTTTTGCGCGAGCATCCGGACCTGGCCTATGAGATTGAAATGCTGATCCGGCAACAACTCTTGCCGGATACGGTACTCCCCGCAGGGGACGTGCCGGAAGCTTAAGGACTTCCCACGCGCGGTACGCGTGGTCACGGTGGTCATCTCCGGCCTCTTGAGGCCGTGGTGTCCAATTCAACGGCTTACGAAACCCTTCCCTAAGGGAAGGGGCCTTCTTTGTTGCTGATCGCCGCCGTGGCCGCGCGCCCGGCGGCGAGTGGTTTAACATGGACAACGCAGCACCCGCTTATCGGATCCTGGCCTTGCGCCCCGCCCGCCGCGGCCGCGTACGCGTGCTTTGGGACGGGGGGGAGCCCTTTAGCCTGGCCGCGGATTTGGCCCAAACCTTGCAGCCCGGCCAAATCCTAACCGCGCAACAAGTGGAAGCCCTTCGCCAGGCCGACGCCCAACGCCGGGCTTGGGACTTGGTCACGCGGCGCCTGGCACGGCGGCTTTTCACCCGCCACGAACTGCGGCAATATCTGCAACGTCGCGGCTTTTCCGACACGGTCATCCAAGCGACGTTTGAGCGCTTGGACAGCCTGGGCTGGTTGGACGATCACCGCTTTGCGCGGATGTGGGTCGAAAACCAGTCCCACTTTCGGCCCCGGGGCAAGGCTCGTTTGCGGGCCGAGCTTCGGGCCAAGGGCGTGCCCGACGAAGCCATCGAAGAGGCCCTGGGCCAAGTTGACGAAGAACGCCTGGCTTGGGACTTGGCCCGCCGTGTCCTCCCCCGTTATCAGCACCTCGAGTGGTCCGCGTTCCAACGCCGCTTGGGGGGATATTTGGCCCGCCGCGGATTCCCCCTCGCGTTGGTGCGCACGATCCTTCGGACCTTGTGGCAAGAGGTGCACCCGGGCACGCTGGAACCTGAAGCATAAAAGGAGGCAACAATGGAATTCGTCGTAGGCATCTTGGCATGGCTCATTGGCATCGCGTCAGGCATCGCGATCGGGTGGTGGTACAAAACCCGGCGCGACCAAAAGCTATTGGCTGATGTGGAAACGCGCGCGAAGCAAATTTTGCAAGAAGCGGAGGAGAAAGCGCGCCAAATCGAGCTCGAGGCTAAGGATCAGGCCCTCAAGCTCCGACGCGAAGCCGAAGACGAGATCAACCGTCGTCGTCGTGATCTCCAGCGCGACGAAAATCGCCTTCGCCGGCGCTGGGAAGACCTCGAGCGCCGGTTAGAGCACCTGCACCAGCGCGAACAAGCCCTCAACAAACGGCAAAGCGCGTTGGATAAACGCGCCAACGAAATTGAGCGCCTCTATCAACAACAAGAGGCCAAGCTCCAAGAAATTGCGCAGCTCACCCGTGAAGAGGCGCGACAAATCTTGCTGGAACAGGTGGCGCAAGAAGCGCGGCAGGATATGGCGCGCATTATCCGACAGATTGAGGAAGAGGCCAAAGAAGAAGGCGAGCGCCGCGCGCGCAAGATTCTGGCCACGGCCATCCAACGCATCGCGACCGAGGAAGTGGCCGAGCTCACGACCACGGTCGTGCCCTTACCTTCGGAAGAAATGAAAGGCCGCATCATCGGTCGCAACGGTCGGAACATCCGCGCGTTCGAGCAGGCTGCCGGCGTGGACCTCATCGTCGACGATACGCCTGAAGCGGTCACCATCGCGTCCTTTGACCCGGTGCGCCGTGAAATCGCGCGGCGTGCGCTGACTAAACTGGTCATGGATGGCCGCATCCACCCGACCCATATTGAGAAGGTCATTCAGAAGGAACGCCAGGAGGTCGAGCGCATCATCTTAGAGGCCGGCGAGGAGGCGATGCATAAAGCCGGCGTGCCGGCATTGCCCCCCGAGGTCATCAAGATGCTTGGCCGGCTCAAGTTCCGCACCTCGTACGGCCAAAACCAGCTTCACCACGCGATCGAAACCGCCCGCATTGCGGCCGTACTCGCTTCTGAGCTAGGGGCCGACGTCCAAATCGCGCGCACAGCAGCGCTCTTGCACGACATCGGGAAAGCCATGGATCACGGTGTCGAAGGCACGCACGCCCTCATTGGCGCGGAGTTCCTGAAGCACCACGGCCTGCCCGAACCCGTGGTCCATGCCGTGGCCGCGCACCATCACGATGTCGAACAAGAGACCATTGAGGCCATCTTGGTAGAGGTCGCGGACGCGATCTCGGGCGCGCGGCCAGGGGCCCGCCGCGAGAGCGTGGAGGAGTACATCAAACGCGTCAAAGCCTTAGAGGAAATTGCGAAGAGCTTCCCGGGCGTTGAGGAATGCTACGCACTGCAAGCGGGCCGTGAGCTCCGCGTCATCGTCAAGCCCTCCGAGGTGGACGACCTGCAAGCGAACCGGCTCGCGCGGGAGATCGCGAAGACCATCGAAGAAAACCTGCAATACCCCGGGCAAATCAAAGTAACGGTGATTCGCGAGCTCCGCGCGGTGGACTACGCCAACTAAGCTGAGGCGACGATGGCGAGCGTGCGCGTCCATGTGCCCGCGACCACAGCCAATTTGGGGCCCGGCTTTGACGTGCTGGGCCTGGCTTTGGACCTGTGGAACACCGTGACCGTACGCGCGGCACAGGAGGATCGATTAACCGTCACCGGCGAAGGCGCGGGACAACTTCCGACCGACTCGCGCAATCGCGTGTGGCAGGCCTTCGAGGCCGTGTTCGAGCGCGTGGGCGCGGTTCGCCCACCCATCGCGATGCACTGCGAAAATCGGATCCCCTTGGGGTCAGGGCTGGGGTCCAGCGCGGCTGCGGCTGTCGCAGGCGCGTGGGCGGCGAACGCCTGGCTGGGATACCCGCTATCGCGGGACGACGTGTTGGCCCTCGTTACCGCGATGGAGGGGCATCCTGACAACGCGGCTCCGGCCCTTTGGGGTGGGCTCACGGCCACAGGCTTGGAACCCGAAAGCGGACGGCCTTGGGTCCACCCCCTGCCTGTGGCATCGACTTGGCAGGAAGGCGGCCTGGTCGTATGGTACGCGCGGCCCGACGTGCGCTTGAGCACGGACGAAGCCCGAGCTGCCTTGCCTCGTCAAGTTCCCTTAGCCGATGCCGTATTCAACTTAGGCCGAGCCGTCCTGCTCATCGAAGCCTTTCGCCAAGGCAATCCCGAGCTCTTGGCTCAGGGGATGCAAGATCGCTGGCATCAGCCGTATCGCCTTCCGCGAATCCCGGGCGCGGCGGATGCCCTGGCTCGCGCGCGCGAAGCTGGGGCTTGGGCCGGCGCGCTGTCGGGCGCGGGGCCGGGCGTGGTCGCGTTCGCGGCGCCAGAGGCCGACGCGGTTGGCCAGGCCTTGGCCCAAACCTTCGCAGAACACGGCGTTCCTGCTCGCGTTTGGCGCCTGCGACCCAGCCCACGCGGCGTTTGGGTGGAGTAGGGCGTTCCTAATTTATTTCGGCTTGCGTGAGCGAGCGCAAAGGTCAAGGGCATCCCCAAGCCTGGAGGGCGCGCGCGACTTGGGCCCAGTGGGTGAGGACGCGCGCACCCGTTTGCGCGAGGGCGTGCGTCTTGACGGGCGAGCGAGTGAGCCCCAGCGTGTGTACGGAGACGGGTTCGGCATAGACGGCCTCGAGCTGTTCGCGCGCAGCTTGAACCGCGCGCACCCCGGGCGAGGTATCTTCCACCACCGCGAGGTAAAGCGCGCCCTGGGGCCAAAGGCGAGCTGGTCGCGCGGCGGCGAGTACCTGCTGAGTCCACGCACCGGCCTCGGACAGGGACAGGCCTAGGGCCCGGGCAAGCGCGAGCAAAGCATGGGCTGGATGGGGCTTCAGGCCGGCTTCGTCAAAGCCCAACGCGTGCAGGTCGCCCCAACCAACGCTCGGGATCTCGTCCTCCCATCCCAATCGCATAAGGGCCAAATTCGCTTCCGGCGCGAGGTTCAT
>JAADEP010000072.1 GCA_013153335.1 Chloroflexota bacterium | reverse complement strand
AGCTGGCCAGCGTGTGGGATCTGTACAAGCGGCCCCTGCACCCTTACACCGCGGGCCTGATCCGCGCGGTGCCCACGCTGCACGGCCCGCGCAAAGAGCTCATTTCCATCCCGGGCAGCCCGCCAGACCTCATCGACCTGCCGCAGGGTTGCCCTTTCCACCCCCGGTGCCCATATGCCACCGAACGCTGCCGCACCGAAGAACCGCCCTTGCAGCGCGTTGATGGCCGCCTGGTCGCGTGCTGGCATTGGGAGCAGGTGGCCGAGGACCAGGGCGAGCGTATGCGGCTGGAAGCCGAACGGCACGTGAAGCCCGTACAGGCCGCGCGCACGGACCGGGCCAAGGAAGTGCTCATCGAACTGCGCCACGTGGGCCGCACTTTCAAAGTGGGCCGACGCACCATCCGGGTCTTGGACGACGTCAACTTCCAGGTGCGCGAGGGCGAGGTGCTCTGCCTGGTGGGCGAAAGCGGTTGCGGCAAAACCACCACGGGCAAAATCGCGGCTGGGCTTTTGCCGCCGACCGAAGGGCAGGTACTGTTCCGGGGTCAAGACATCTGGCAGATGGACCGCAATGCCTTCCGCACCTACCGCCGCGCGGTGCAGCTCATCCATCAAGACCCCTACGCGTCGCTCAACCCGACCCAGCGGGTGGTCACCATGCTCACCGCGCCGTTGCTGCGCCACGGCCTGGCCAAAAACCGCCGCGAGGCCGTGGAAATGGCGCGCGAACTGCTGCGCACCGTGGACCTGACACCGCCGGACGACTTCCTCTACAAATATCCGCACCAGCTCTCGGGCGGGCAGCGGCAGCGGGTCGCGGTGGCGCGGGCCCTCACGGTCAAGCCGAGCTTCATCATCGCGGACGAAGCCGTCTCCATGCTCGACGTCTCTATCCGCGTGGGCCTGCTCCAATTGTTGGAGCGCTTGCGGCAGGAGATGAACGTCGCGTATCTGTTCATCACCCACGACCTGGCTGTGGCCAAATACTTCGCGTGGGAAGGCCGGATCGCGGTCATGTACCTGGGCCGCATCGTGGAGATCGGGCCCACGCCCCAAATCATCCAAAACCCGCAACACCCCTACACCCAAGCCCTGCTCTCCGCGCTGCCCGAGGCCGACCCCGAGACCACGCGCACCAAAGAGCGCATCCAGCTGCGCAGCCTCGACGTGCCCAGTTTGCTCAACGTGCCCAAAGGCTGCGCGTTCCATCCCCGGTGCCCCCTGTATCAGCCCGGGCTATGCGACACCACCCCGCCGCCTCTGGTCGACGTCGGGAACGGAGTGCAGGTCGCGTGCCATCGGGTCGCGCGCGAGGCGCAGGCAGCTTAGGATTAGGATAAGGAGGATGGGCCGATGAGCCCTGATGTTGGCTTGCTGATGACCCGGGTTGCGCTGCTCATTATCCTGGGCGCCCTGGTTTCCATGTGGTGGGCTCCCCGGCCCAGCCCAGAGTTCACGGTCTCGCTGCTGAGCTTGGCCATTGGCGTGCTCATCTTGATCGCGGTTGCGATCTTTGCCCGATTGGGCAAAAAGTGATAGAATGATCGCATCGCACGGAGGTCGCGACCGAGTCCCGCAATTTATGTGTCAAGCCTTCACACATCCTACCGAAAGGAGGGTTTTATGTTTCGCAGGAACCGTTTTCTGCTCCTCTTCCTGGTTTTGCTGCTGGCCTTGGGGCTAACAGCATGCGGCGGTAAAGCGACGGAAGAGGCCGCGACCCAGGCCCCGGCCGAAAAGGCCACCGAGGCCCCCGCGGAAAAGGTCACCGAGGCGCCCGAAGAGAAGGCCACCGAGGCGCCGGCCGCCACGGCTTCCACCGAGTTCCATGGCGCGTGGCCGTACAAGGTGCCGCCCGAGGGCCACTTTAACACCTTTGCCCCGGGTGCGATCAGCTTGGGCATCTACTGGCCGGTCATGGAGATGCCCGGCGCCATGTACCTGTGGGCCAAGGATGACTGGGTCCCCTTGCTCTTCACCTCGTGGGAGTATGTGCCGGATGAAGACCTGTTCGTCGTGCACCTCCGCAAGGGCGTGAAGTGGTCCGACGGCTCGGACTTCACCGCGCAGGACGTGGTCACCACCTTTGACGTGGGCCGCTTGCGCAAGTGGACGGTCTTCAAGTACGTCGACGAAGTCAAGGCCGTGGACGACTACACGGTCCAATTCCACATGCACAACCCCTCCACCGTGGTGGAGCGCTATGTGGTTCGCTTGACGCCCATCCGCGCGCACTCGGTCTACGGCGAGTTCGCGAAGAAGGTGCAGGAGCTGCGCGCCGCGGGCAAAGGCGAGGATTCTGAAGAATGGAAGGCGCTGCAGGAAGAGCTCAACAAGTTCCGACCTGAGCGCATGGTCGTCACCGGGCCTTACATGATCGACCCCGATTCCATCACCGAGGCCCAACTGACCCTGGTCAAGAACGAGAATTCCTGGCTGGCTGACCAGGTCAAGTTCGACCGCTTGGTCATCTACAACGGCGAGACCCCGACCATCACCCCGCTGGTGCTGGCCGGCGACATTGACTACGCGACCCACGGCTTCCCGCCCGCGACCGAGAAGCAGTTCATTGAGCAAGGCATCCGCATCGCGCGACCGCCGATTTACTCGGGTCCCGCGCTCTACTTCAACCACAACATCTACCCCTTGAACCGGGCTGAAGTACGCCAGGCCATCGCGTATGCCATCAACCGCGATGAGAACGGCGCGGTCTCCTTGGGCGATTCGGCCAAGGCCGTGAAGTACATGGTCGGCTTCAGCGACACGCTGGTGCCCATCTGGCTCAACGAAGAGCAGATCGCCAAGCTGAACACCTACGAATACGACCCCAAGAAGGCCGAGGAGATCCTGCTCAGCATCGGCTTCAAGCGTGACTCCGACGGCGTCTGGATCGACGACAAAGGCAACCGCATGGAATTCGAGCTCACCTTCCCGGCCGAGTACGCGGACTGGTCGGCTGCCGCGCAAAACGCGGCCGAACAACTGACCAAGTTCGGCATCAAGGTCACCCCGCGCGGCGTCCAATTCCAGCAACACCGCACCGAGGTCAAGGAAGGCAAGTTCCAGATGGCCATCCGCCACTGGGGTTCCAGCAGCCAACCCCACCCGCACTTCGCGTACAAGGGCGTGCTCTTCAACTACAACTACGTGGCCAACCCCGAGGGCAAGGGCATGAACTTCCCCATGAAGCAGGTGGTGGATGGCAAGGAGGTCGACCTGGAGCAGCTGATCGTCGACTCGGCCAAGGGCTTGGATGAGGAAGCCCAAAAGGCCCACGTGGCCGAGGTGGCCTACGTGTTCAACAAGCTGCTGCCGGTCGTGCCCCTGTGGGAGCGCTACGGCAATAACCCGGTGAACGAGACCGCTCGCGTCACCGGTTGGCCGCCGGATGACCACTACTTGCTCAAGAACTCGGCCTACGGCGACAACTTCGCGGTCATCGCGCTGCTGACCGGCATGTTGGAGCCCATCCAAAAGTAGGCCGTCGCACCCTCGCGTAAACACCGCCCCGGGGCCGTTCGAGCCCCGGGGCGTTTGCATTCTGGGCTGAGGTGTAAGGCAAAAGGGCAGGACCGGGCCGCGGCCTCGCGGGTCAGATCCACTTGACCACGATATCGCCGATGACGTTCGCAGCCTGGTCCCCGCGGTCGGCCGCGTTGGAAAGATGGCGGTAAATCTCTCGATACTTGAGGATGCGCACCACATCCTCCACGGTCTGCACGCTCTCGAAAATCTCGGCCAGGGCTTTGCGATATTCCTTCTCGACCTGGTTCTCCAGGGCCTTGGCCCGCACCGCGTGCTCGTTGGCCACGCGCGGGTGCCCGTCCAAACGCTGAACCCCGCGCCAGATTTCGGTCGCCGCGCTGCGGAGCAGGTCAACCATGCGGCGCATGGCCGGCGTAGGCTCGACCTGAAAGATCTCCATCTCGTCCACGGTGGTGTACGCGTAGTCCAGCATGTCGTCAATGGCCAGGGAGAGCGCGAAGATATCCTCGCGGTCGAAGGGCGTGACGAAAGAACGGTTCAGCTCATCAATGAGCAGACGTCGCACCTCGTCAGCTTCTTCTTCAATGAGCTTGAGCTGCCGCGCGCTCTCAGGATTGGGTTGCTGCATATACCGATCCAGCAGCTCGAAACCCTGAACGGTAAGCTCAGCCTGGCGCAATAAGCGGGCCAAAAACGGATTCGGACGACGACGGCGAAACCAAGGGCTCATGCATCAGCTCCTTCAGAAGGCGGGATAAGGCGGATGTGCGCCACCCGCTGGGTTTGCTCGCGTACCCGGACCGGATGCGCGGGGCCCCGGCCCGCGAGCCAAATGAGGTTCCCGCGTGCATCGACCAACACAGGCCAGCCGCGCCGCGCGGTCGCGTGGACCCCGGACGCGGCCAACAGGTCGTAGAGGTTGCGCGGCCCGGGCGTGTTCACCGGCCAGAACCGCTCCCCAGGCCGGGCTCCGCGCAAGACCCAGGGCCCGGGGGCCGCGTCCACGTCCAGCCAGGCGGACCAAGGCTCGCGCGCGGATGGGTCAGCCAAGGCCGCGCGCGCGAGGTCTGCGGGCAAGGGCGCGCGGACCTGCAGGCGCCATCCCCCGGGCAAGGCCACAACCCCGTCCAGGGGCACGGGCTGTTCGGCCTCAGCCCCGACTTGGGGCCAGACTTCGGTCACCGGGGGCTGCGGCCCCAACAAGATAAAGCGCCCGTCCGGACGATGCAGAAGAAAGAGCCCGCGGGCCCAAGGCCGCGGCCAGACCATGGGTTGCTCCAAGGCCCGAAGCGCGGCCTGCACCTGGTCCCACGAGGGCGGAGGCGCGGCCGGGCCCAGCAGGTGCGCCCACGCGCGGCGCAGGATGCGCGCGCGCCAGGGCTCGGTCCACCGAGCCCACGCGTCGGCCGGGATGCGCACGTACCCCTCGCCGACGCGCACCGCGCGCCACGCGTGCTCGACCGCGTCGGCCAGCACCGACGCGTCCGCGGCCAGGGCTTGCGCGGTGCGGGCCAACGTAGCGCGAATTTGCGGGTTGACCTCAGCCAGCAAGGGCAGCAGGCGGTGACGCACCCAGTTCCGCCGATACCGCAGGTCCGCGTTGCTCGGGTCCTCTTGCACCGGCAGCCCTAAAACTCGGGCCACGTGCTGGGTCCAGGCGCGCGGGATGGCCAGCAACGGGCGCACAAGGGGCAACTGCGGATGCCACCGCGTGGGTTGCTGCACCCAGGCCATGCCCTGAAGGCCCTCCAGGCCCGCGCCGCGGAGCAGATTGAGCAACACGGTCTCGGCCTGGTCATCTTGGGTGTGGGCCACGGCCACAGCTTGCGCGCGCTGCGCCTGGGCCACGTCGAAAAGGAAGCGGTAACGCTGCTCGCGCGCGACCGCTTCCAGCGATTCACCCCCGCGGCGAGCCTGGGCCACGTCCCCGCGACGCACGATCACGGGCCAACCCTGCTCACGCGCCCAAGCGGCCACGGCCTGGGCCTGGGCCGCGCTCTCGGGCCGCAGCCCATGGTCAAAGTGCGCGACCACAAGAGGGTAGCCCAGTTGGTCCAGGGCCCAAGCCAGCGCGAGACTATCGGCCCCGCCCGAAACGCCGACCACCACGGGCTCCGACGCGCGCAAGGGAACGAAGGTCGCGAGCGCGGCGCGCACCTGGTCCAGAAACGTCTGAGGCGAAGGTGGAACAGACGAAGCGCGGCGCATACGAGGGTCCATCCGATGCCAGCCCAACCGGACCGCGGGTGCTCGTTTATAATACCAAATCCGAGCCCAGGAGGTGAACGTGCTGACCTCGCGGCACAATCCCAGAATTCAGGCTGTGCGACGGCTGTTGCGCCGGGCCGCGGAGCGGCGTAAGACCGGGCTCACGGTGCTGGAGGGCGTGCGGCTCGCGGAAGAAGCCCACCGCGCGGGGGTGGTTCCGCAAAGCGTGTTTTACACCCGGGCCCTGCGCGCTCGCGGCCAAAAGCTGGTAGAAGCCTGGCGCGCGGCCGGCGTGCCTACGTGGGAAGTCGCGCCCGAGTTGCTCACCTGGCTGAGCGAGACCGAAACGCCTCAAGGGCTGCTGGTCCTCATCCCGCGCGCGAGCCCGCGCCGCGAGCCCCATCGCCCCGATTTCGTGCTGGTGCTCGACGCGATTCAAGACCCGGGCAACATGGGCACCCTGCTTCGCACCGCGTGGGCCGCGGGCGTGCAGGCGGTCTGGGTCGCGCCCGGCAGCGTGGACCCCTGGGCGCCCAAGGTCTTGCGCGCGGGCATGGGCGCGCACTTCGCGGTGCCCATCCGCGAGGCCGATTGGGCCACGATTCGACAGGCCACGCGCGGCCTCGCGCGCTTTCTCGCGGCCGCGCACGAGGGCCGGCCTTACTTCGAGCTCCCGGGCCAAAGGCCGTTGGCCCTGGCCGTGAGCAACGAAGCCCACGGTGCGAGCGCGGCCGCGCGCGCCTGGGCGACCGACGCGGTGCACATCCCCATGCCGGGCGGTGCGGAATCCCTCAACGTCGCGGTCGCGAGCGGCATCCTCATGTTCGAGGTGGTGCGACAGCGCCTGCAGGCCACCCGGGCCGCGGACCGCGCGGCCTAAACCCTGGAAGGCTACGCGGCCTCCAACGCGACCACCGCAGCCGTGCGCGCTTCGTCCAACAAACGCAGCAAGATGGCCTCGAAGGTCGTCGGCGGGTCCTGCGGCCACAGGTCCCGGGCGGATTGGGCCATCGCGCGCCAGGGCATCCGTTGAGGCCGCGCGGGGAGCAGCAGATTGACGCGCACCCCCCGCGGGGCCAGCTGTTCGGCCCACACCGGCAACGACGCGAGCAGACCGCCCCGTCCCGCGAGCAAAGGCAGCCCCACGTCTTGCGCGCGGTCGCGGAGCGAGCTGTCGCCGCCCACGAAGAACACCGCGCCGCCCTGGAGCATCACCCGGCCCGCCTGCTGGGCCAAGAGCCACGGCACGGTCAGGTTGATGTCCAGGGCCCGATGCCAATCCCACTCGTCTAAGCGCAAAAGGTCGGCCTTGGGGTTCGCCTCTTCGGCATACACGATCACGTCGAGGCGGCCCCACGCGTCTTCGATTTGATTGAACAGGCCCTGCAGGGTGATCTTGCGGACCAGGTCCCCGGTCAGCACCAAGGTCTCGCCCCCTTGCTCGCGGATCGCCCGCGCGGTCACGTCCAACCCAGTCGGGTTGAAATCGTGGAGCGCGGTTCGATAGCCCGCGCGAGCCAGGGCCAAAGCCAAACGCCGGCCCGGATCGCGGCCCGCGCCCAAAACCCACGCTACCCGCAGCGCGGGATCCGTATGTCCGTCGTGAGGTGCTGGCATCGTACCCTCCCCAAGGTTTCTCCCATTGTACCGCTAAG
>JAADEP010000123.1 GCA_013153335.1 Chloroflexota bacterium | reverse complement strand
CGAGCGCGAGCTCGACGATTGGCTCGCCCGCGCGGCCGCGTACGAAACTGCAGCCGGGCCGCCCGCGGTCGCGGGGCCGGGCGTGGTCGACGGCCTCGCGCGGCAGGCCCTGGCCCAAGAACACCAAGCCGGGCTCGGGCTGCAGCCCAATTCCACGCACTGCTTCGTGTGCGGGCTGCACAATCCGTATGGCTTGAAAATGCGCTTTTTGCAAGTCGAGCCCCAACGCGTGCGGGCCTACGCGGTCGTGCCCGAGGTGTATCAGGGCTACCCGGGCGTGGTGCACGGCGGGGTCCTGGCCGCGATGTTGGACGAGGTCACGGGCCGCGCGGCCAGCGGCACCGACCCCGAGACCGCGCGCTTGTTTTACACCCTGCGCCTGACCCTGCGCTATCGGCACGCGACCCCTACCCAGCGCCTGCTGCGGCTCGAGGGCTGGGTGACCAAAGACAAAGGTCGCGTGGTCTCGGCCCAGGGCGCGGTGTATGACGCGGCCACGGGCCAGCGCTATGTCGAAGCCGAGGCCTTGCTCATGGCCCTGCCCGACGACGTGCGGAGCCAATTGGACCCCGACGCGCTGGGCTGGAAGATCTATCCCCTTGATCTGTGACGTATGGAAACCAGAGCACGGATTGACCCATGGATTGACTGTACTGTTTCGATGACATACGACGGGCTGTACGACGACGAACAAGCTTTGGGCATGGGGCCCAGCGCGCAGGGGTGCCTTCACGCGATTATCATGCTGCTGGTCCTGGGCGTCCTGGCCGGGTTCACCGCGATCGTGCACAGCGCGTGGCAACAAACCCGGGGCACGACCGAGACGCCCGCGACGCCCGTTCCCCTGTCGCCTTATTTCACCGACGAAGTGCTGTATTGGTCGGGCCGGATCCAGCATTGGTCCAAGATTTATCACCTGGACCCGTACCTGGTTGCGACCGTGATGCAGATTGAATCGTGCGGCAACCCGCGCGCGGTCTCGCACGCGGGGGCCAGCGGGCTCTTCCAGGTGATGCCTTATCACTTCGCGGCCGACGAAGATCCCTTCAACCCCGACACCAACGCGCGGCGCGGGCTCACGTTTTTGCGCGAGATGTGGCGCCGCGCGGACGGCGATGTGGCCAAAACCCTGGCCGCGTACAACGGCGGCCCCGCGCAGCTGCGCCGCGCGGCCGACGCGTGGCCCTGGGAAACCCAACGCTACGTGCGTTGGGGCACGGGCATCTACGACGACGCGCGCGCGGGCCGCACCGATACGCCCACGCTGCAGTCCTGGCTGCACGCGGGGGGCGCGCGGCTGTGCGCGCACGCGCGCGAGGTGCTGGGCCTGCGCCGGAACCCCACGCTGTTGCCAACGGAGTCGCGATGACCTGGGCCGTGGCCGCGGTGCTCTTCCCCGGATTGGAGCCGTATTGGCCCGACTTTTTCGCGAGTTGGGCCGCGCAGCAAGGACCCACGTTCCACCTGTTGCTTTTGCTGGAAGACCTCGAGCCCGAGGCCGTGCGCGCGGCCTTGCGGCCCTACCCAGCGCTGGCCGCGCGCACGCGTTTTCGTCCCGCGCCGGGCAACCCCGCGCGGAACCGGTGCGCGCTGCTGCAATGGGCCCTCGACGCGGGGTATACGACCCTGGTCTTCGCGGACGCGGACGACCGGTTTTCGCCCTGGCGCCTGGCGCGCGTGCAAGCCGCGCTGGCCCGCACGGCCCTGGTCGGCCACGATGTCGCGCTCATCGACGCGCGGGGCCGGCTCCAGCGCGCCCGTTACCTCGCGCGGCGTTGGCCCGACCAGATGGCCCTCACCCCGCAACGACTGTGCCACGCGAACGGCGTGGGCTTCTCGACCCTGGCGCTGCGCCTCGAGCCTTTGCGCGCGCGCCGCGCGCGGCCGCCCTGCCCGCCCGACCTCGTCGCGGTGGACTGGTACCTGGTCACCTGGCTGCTGCGCCAGGGGTACGAAGGCCGTTTTCTGGCCGAACCCCTGACCGCCTACCGCCAGCACGCGCGGAACCTGGTCGGCCTGGGGCAGCCGCCCACGCTGGCCCACGCGCGGCGCAGCCTCGCGGTCAAGGCGCGGCACTACACAGCCCTGGCCCAAGCGGGATGGCCCGCGTACGAAGCCCTGGCCCAGGCCGCGCGCGCGACCCTGGCCCAGCTGGACCTTGACAGCGCGTTCGCGCGGCGGTATACCCACTACATCCAACAGCGCCTGCCCCGCCCCCTGTTGTGGTGGGAGGCCGGCGTGCTCTGGCCCGACCCCCGCGCGCATCCCTTGCAGGAGGAATCCTTATGCAACGCCTGAGCGTTTCCTTGACGCCCGAACGGACGGTCACGGATTACGGCGAACCCTTTATCATCGCGGAAATCGGCGCGAACCACAACGGCGACGTCGCGTTCGCCAAAGAACTCATCCGCCTGGCCAAAGAAAGCGGCGCGGACGCGGTCAAATTCCAAACGTGGACCAAAACCGGCTTGTTCGCGCGCGAGGTCTACGCGGACAACCCCGACCTGGAAGCCCAGATCGACCAATACGCGCTCTCGTTCGACGACTTCGCGGAGCTCAAGGCCTACGCGGACGAGGTGGGCATTTTGTGGGCCGCGACGCCGTTCACCGAAGCTGAGGTTGATTTCCTGGTCCACGACCTCAACGTGCCCTTCATCAAGGTCGCGTCCATGGACCTGAACAATTACCCCTTCCTGGCCTACATCGCGGCCAAGGGCAAACCCATGATTGTATCCACGGGTTTGAGCACCCTGGCTGAGATCGACCAGGCTGTGCAGGTCATCGAAGAAACGGGCAACCGGCAGCTTGTGCTGCTCCACTGCGTCTCGCTTTATCCTCCCCGGGATGAGCAGGTGCACCTGCGCCAGATGGATACCCTGCGCGCGGTGTACCCTTACCCCATCGGCTTCTCTGACCACACCGTGGGCGTGAGCATCCCCCTGGCCGCGGTCGCGCGCGGCGCGGCCGTGGTGGAGAAGCACTTCACCAAAGACAAGACCCTGCCCGGGTGGGACCACGCGATCTCCGCGGACCCGGAGGAGATGGCCTTTCTCACGCGGGAGGCGCGGCGGGTTTGGCGCGCGCTGGGCGACCCGCGCATTGTGCCGCCCGAGGATGAGGCCAAAAAGCAGGCCTTCCGCCGCAGCATCGTGACCGCCCGGCCCATCCCCAAGGGCACGGTGATCACGCGCGAGATGCTCACCTTCAAGCGCCCGGGCACGGGCTTTCCGCCGGCCGCGCTGCCCTATATCGTGGGGCGCCGGGCCGCGCGCGATATCCCGGCCGACGTGGTGCTGCGCGAGGAGGACTTGCTGTAAGGTCGGACCGTGGCCTTACGCGAGAACGATAGGCTTTGGCTGCCAGGCTGTTCGGTTTGGCCAGACTTTGGCCCATCCTGCAACAAGGACGGTATAATAGAGCCATGACCGAACCAACGACGACACGCGCGCCTCGACCTCGGCCTTTGGTCATCGGCATCGCGGGCGGGAGCGGCTCGGGCAAGACCACGGTCGCGCAATCGCTTTTGGCCCGCGTGGGCGAGGAACACATCGCGTTCCTGCCCCACGACGCGTACTACCACGACTTCAGCCACCTGCCGCCCGAAGCCCGGGCCCAGGTCAACTACGACCACCCCGACGCGCTGGAGACCGAGCTCCTGGTGAAACACATCCAGGACCTCTTGGCGGGCAAGGCGATTGAGCGCCCGGTGTATGACTTCACCCGCCACGCGCGGCGCAAAGAGACGGTCCGGGTCGAACCCCGGCCCATCATTTTGGTTGAGGGCATTTTGATCTTTGTCGAACCCGAGCTGCGTCGGCTCTTTGACATCAAGATTTATGTCGACACGGATGCGGATATCCGCTTCATCCGGCGGTTGCTGCGCGATGTGGAGGAACGCGGCCGGACAGTGGAATCGGTCATCAAGCAATATCTGACCACGGTGCGGCCCATGCATCTGGAGTTCGTCGAGCCCTCCAAACGCTACGCGGACATCATCGTGCCCGAGGGGGGCTTCAACCGGGTCGCGCTGGATATGATCGCCGCGCGGGTGCAACGCCTGTTGGAGGAGCGCCGGGCCGCGGAACAGGATGGCGCAACGGATGGAACCCGTGCAGGAGAAGCTCGTGGCCGCGAGGCCTGAACCGGAAACCCGATCAGGCAAGGCCTTGGGGTTCTGGGGTCGCTGGGGCCGCGTGATCGCGCTGGTCCTGATGCTCGCACTGAGCCTGTTGATCTTGGGCTACCAGGAGCAGCTCCAGCGCTTTCGCACGTATGGCTACCTGGGGCTGTTCGTGCTCACGTTCCTGAGCAACGCGACCGTGATCTTTCCCGCGCCGAGCATGGTGCTGCCCCTGACCATGGCCACGGTGCTCAATCCCTGGGCGGTCGCGGTGGTCTCGGCCGCGGGCGCGACCCTGGGCGAGCTCTCGGGCTATCTGGCCGGGTTCACGGGCAAGGCCTTTGTGGAGGACTATCGCCTGTATCGCCGGGTACAGAGCTGGATGGCCCGGCACGGCGAGGTGACGCTCTTTATTCTGGCCGCGCTGCCCGTGCCCATCTTCGACCTCGCGGGCATTATCGCGGGCGCCACCCGGGTGCCCGTGCTCCGTTTCTTGCTCTGGACCTTCTTGGGCAAGCTGGTCAAGATGCTCAGCATCACAGTGCTCGGGCACTGGGTTGGCCGGAAGTGGCTGGAGTGGCTGCTGTGAGCACGGGAACGCGCCTACGCTTGCACGTGGAAAGTTTGGCCCTCATCGCTCGCGCGACCCTGACGCTGGGCGACCTCACCGTGTTTGTCGGGCCTCAGGCCACGGGCAAAAGCCTGCTGTTGCAAGCGTTCAAGTTGCTGTTGGATAGCGCCGCGATCCAGCAGCGTTTTCGCCAATACGGCTGGGCTGCTGAGGACGACCCCCGCCTCTTCGCCCACGCCTACTTTGGGGAAGGCTACGCGGACCTGTTGTCGCCTACAACGCAGGTGTCCCTGAACGGCCAAGCTGTGGGCCTCGCGACCCTCCTACACCCCAAGGCTCGCGGGGAGGAGGAACGGGTCTTCTACATCCCGGCGCAACGCGCGCTTATCTTCCAGCACGTTAGCTGGCCCCGGCCTTTCTCCGATTTTCGCTTAGGTGACCCCTTTGTGGTGCGCGCGTTCAGCGAACATATCCGCACATACCTGGAGGCCCAGGACGTTGGCCCCGAGGCCGGGGTTTTGTTCCCGCACGCGCGGCGTTTGCGCGCGTGCCTTCGGGATCGCCTCGCGAGCCGTCTCCTTCGCGGAACCCAGCTCACGATCGTGCGTGAGATGGGGCAAAAGCGATTGATGCTCGAGATACCTGGCGGTGCTCGTTTGCCCTATCTCAGCTGGTCAACCGGCCAACGAGAGTTCATCCCCGTTCTGCTCGGGAGCTATTGGCTCTCGGGCCGAGGCTCGCACCGCGCGGTGGATTGGATTATCGCGGAAGAGCTCGAACTAGGGCTCCACCCGCAAGCCCTGGCCGACACCCTGCTCTTGGTGCTGGATTGGTTGCAGCAGGGCTACCGGGTTTTGTTGAGCACGCACTCGGCCGATGTGTTGGAAATGGTGTGGGCCCTCTCGCACATTCGGCGTTGTGCGCAACGGGATCCCGAGCAAGCGCGGCAAGGACTGCGCTTGCTTTTTGACCTGCCTCCTTCGCAGGGAACTTGGCTCGAAGCGATTTGGACGAAAACGGTCTATGTGTACTACTTTGCCCCACTTGGCCACCGCGTTGCCATCCACGACATTTCCAACCTGGATGCATGGGATGAGGACCCCGCGGTTGCGGAATGGGGATACCTGACGCAGTTTGCGGATCGGGCGACGCGCGTGGTCGCCCTGATGGCTGAATCTTGCGGCGAGGTTTTGGCCCATGGCGAAGGCTAGCGCGAAGCCTGCCTCACGGGCCCAGGCTTGCCAAGAGGGCTTTCGCAAAGCAGTTACCCAGGCGCTCGAGGACCCGGCTTGTTATCAGCCTGGGCTGCGGGCCCTGGCCAAAGGGGCGCGTAAGCATGTCGACGCGACGCGCGTGCACCTTGCCGGCAGTGTGGCGCTTGACGACTGCGTGGCCTCGCGCGAGCCCCGGGCTTCCCGATGGGATTACCTCGTCGGCGCGTGTCAGGAGCAAGAACGGTGCCTTTATGGCATAGAAGTTCACCAGGTCGATGCCAGGGCCTTGGCCAACAAGCTCGCCTGGGTGAAAACGTGGCTGCAGCGTCACGGACGCCCGCTCCTTCGCTGGGCCCGGGGCAAGGTGGTATATTACCTTGTGCCAACACCTCGAGGTTCGGCGCGTGCGGCGGAGGTCAGACGGCTTGCCCAACTGGGGCTCCGTATTGCGCGGCGCGTGTCCTTGACCTGTCCACCCGAAGCCACGAGGAGGCAAGCATGAAGTTTGTGCTGGTCGTGTTGGAAGACAGCGATGGCCAGGAAGTGGTGCAGGCCCTGGTCAACGCGGGCTACCCGGTGACCCGTTTGACCTCGGGCGGCGGCCTGCTGCGCCGGGGCCGGCTGATCTTCTTCAGCGGCGTTGAGGATGACCAGGTCGACCGGGTCATCGCCATCATCCGCGAGGCCATGCCCCGCAAGAAGGACGAGGAGGCCGCGGTCCGGCATGGGATGATTTTCGTCCTGCCTATGGAGGACTTCATTCGCCTGGGCGGGCAGGCTGGGTTGAAACCGCGGTAGGGTTGGGGCGCGTTCCAACCGAGAGGAGGCACGGATGCCTTACCTTTACCCGCGCGAGGTACAAGAGGCTTGGGAGATCGAGCACTTGGCGCCCTACGCGCACAAGAGCCGCTTCTCGCGCGGTCGGTTCCATCCAGAACCTGAACCCAAATATCGCACCGCGTTCCAGCGCGACCGGGACCGCATTTTGCACACGACCGCGTTTCGGCGGCTCGAATACAAAACCCAGGTCTTCATCACCTATGAGGGGGACTATTACCGCACCCGGCTGACCCATACCCTGGAGGTCGCGCAGATCGCGCGGTCCATCGCGCGCGCGTTGGGCGCGAACGAGATCCTGACCGAGGCCATTGCGCTGGTCCACGACCTGGGGCACCCGCCCTTTGGCCACGCGGGCGAAGCGACCCTGGACGCGCTCATGGCCCAGCATGGCGGGTTTTTCAACCACAATATGCAAGCTTACCGCATCGTGACCGAGCTGGAACGCCGATACCCGGACTTCAAAGGCCTCAACCTCACCTGGGAGACCCTCGAGGGCTTGGTCAAGCACGAGACCTCGCGACCTTTGCCCGTGGTCGAACTGTTCAACCCGAGCCTGCGCGGCCACTTCGAAGCCCAGATCGCGAACATCGCGGACGACCTGGCCTACATCACCCACGACCTGGACGACGGGTTGCGGTCGGGCATGCTCACGCCCGCGCTCTTGCGCGGCCAACCCTTGTGGGAACGCATGCGAGCGCGCATCGGCTGGCAGCCCAACGGGCCTTTGGACGAGCTTACCCGGC
>JAADEP010000138.1 GCA_013153335.1 Chloroflexota bacterium | reverse complement strand
TGGGTTAGAAAGATCACCGGGATGTGCGCGGTGCGCGGGTTGGACCGGATTTGCCGAAAGACCTCATACCCATCGATGTCAGGCAAAATGATGTCTAACAAAATGAGATTCGGGAGCAGCGCCCGCGCCTTGCGCACCGCTTCTCGGCCCGTGGGCACGGTCGTCACCTGGAATTTCTCATGCTCGAAAAACATTTTGAGCATGGTCGCGATATCTTGGTCGTCTTCTACAACCAAAAGCCGCGGACGATTCATGGGGGTTCCTCCTGAGCTCCGGGTCGAGGCTGGGCCGCCTGGCGCACTCGCGCCCACCGCGCCTCAGAGATACGATGGCCTAAACTGGTCAACGGGGCGGGGCGAAAGCCGTGATACGCAGCCAGGTCGGCGATTTCTAACACCTTCGCCTTGGGGATCTCTCTGCCAATAGTATAACACTCAAAGCGCCGCTCGAGGGTCAGAACCATGGTTTCGGCCATGCACGCGTAAGCCCATCCTCGCGGCAACCCAAAGTTGAAGTGAAAATCTACCGGGCCCGGGACGAGCACTGTGCCGCCGTCGATCACCAGCACGTCGTCACGGCGGCGGCTCACGCGCGTGGATACATCGCGCGGCAGGGCCATGTCGACGATCACCGCGCCCGGGCGCACGTGCTGGGGCTGGATGATCGCGCGGCCGGCCGTGGTCGCGGAAAAGATCGCGTGGGCCTCGCGCAAGCGGGTTAGGTCGGTCGTCGCCTCGACCTCAGCCCGCCGCGGGGTCGCGGTGAGGGCTTCGCGCACGCGCGCGACCCCGCGCGGCCGGCGGCCCACCAGGATGACCCGCTCCACCTGGTCCGCGAGCAGGTCCGCGGCCGCGCGGCCCACCGCACCCGTCGCGCCCACGACCGCCACGGTCAAGCCCTCCCACGGCAGGCCAATACGCGCGATGGCTTGGCGCAGCTGTTGCAAGCCCACGGCCACGGTGTACGAATCGCCCGTGGTCACCGGGATGCTCAGCGCCTTCGCGACCGTCAGCCCCGCGTCGCCGATGGCCGCGGTCCATGCACCCAGGCCCAAAATTTGCGCGCCCAGGCGCTCGGCCAGGCGACCGGTCTGGATGATCTTGCGATACACGAAGTCCAGCGACGACGTCCGCATGCGCTGCGGGGTGAGGGGGCACGCGACCAACCAGCCCTCGATGGTCTCACCCGTGGCCTGCGACTGCACGCCCTCGATATGGGAGAGCTTAACCGGCGGCCAATAGCCGGAAAGAAAGTGAATCAACCGTTCGGGCAAAATCTTGGCCAAGAGGGGATAGCGCCGACGCACATCCCCCTTGGGGTCGATGGGATGGATCATGAAGGCAAAGGTGGGGCGTTTCGGCATGGGGCTTCACGATGCTTATTTGTTGCTGAAGTAAGGATAGCCCGGGAACTCGGGCGGACGCGGATACAGCCGCTGCACCTTGAAATCGAGCTTGATGCGGTGATGGTCGCTATCTTCGTAAAACACGTCCCGGGTAATCACCCGGCGCTCCTCGGTCGCGGCCAGCACCACGTCCGACTCGATGGTGCGCGCGGGATAAATCACCAGGCCCGAACCGATGCGGCAATTGTGCCCGACCGCGCCACCCAGCACCGGGAAAGGCGTCTCTTCGAGCTGGCCATCGGGCCGCCGCGCCTTGATGGGCCGCGAGAGCAGGTTGAAATCGGTGAACGTCGTCCCCGCACCAATAAAGGTGTTGCGGCCAATGACGCACATTTGCAAGCAGGTGTTTTGCGCGACCATGCTGTTGTCCATGAGCGTGGTCATAAACAACGACGCGCGGAAGGGTAGAAACGCGCCATCGCCCACGACCGAGAGCTGCAGTTGGCAGCCCTGGCCGATGTTCACGTTATCGCCGATAATGCAGTTGTCAATGACCACCCCCGCGCCAATGGTCACATTGTCGCCGATGGTCGTAGGCCCCAGGATGATCGCGGTTGGGTCAATGGAGCAATTGCGCCCGATCTTGACCAGCTCCGAACTCTGGAGCACCTGCTTGCCCTCGAGCATGGCTTTGGCCAGTACCTTGAACTTGAACAGGGGCTCGCGGTTGACCCGGTCTTCAAAGCGCGCGCCGCGGGTGAACAGGCCGAAGATGATATCGGCCACGTACACGTGCACCCACGTGTCAATGGCCACAAACGCGCGCAGCGGGACGTGAAACGTCAGGTCGCCGCCCTTATAGGCCATGTAGGTGGGGATGTGATAGTACCCGATTTCCCGACTCTGGAGGTCCATCACGATGGGCTCGGGCGGCTCTTGGGTCAAGCCGTGGGGGTAATACCACATATCGGCCAGATACACATCCCCATAGCGCTGATAGGACACTGACAAAGGCAGCATGTGGTTTTGGAACGCGGGATCATCCTCACGAAACGCGACCCGGCTGGGCCGCTGGCGCTTTTTGGCCTCGGCCAGAAACGCCTCGACAAAGGGCCGGTCGAAATAGAGGTTATCCCGATAGACCAGCGTGGGCTCTTGGATCTCGGGCCACGGCTGTTGAGGCTGGACAACCAGTTCGCCCTCGACCCAAGGGTGCAGGACCTCGTTCTGAAGCACCCACAAAGGCTTGTTTTGGATGCGCAGGTCGCGCGCGGGCTCGTTGAACGGCCAAATCGGCCGCGGTTCGTGCAGGATGAGCTTGAACATGCCTCACCCCAGAAGGCGCATATCTTCGTCTTCGGTCGCCAAAAAACGATAGAGCAGAATGTTGAAGCTCCAGGGCACCTCAAGCATGGGGAAGTGCCCGGCTGTGGCCAGGCGCTCGATTTCTGCGTGCACCACACCTTGTTTGAGCACAAGCCACTGATTGGGATTGACGATGGGGTCGCGCATCCCGTAAATGCCCAAGACCGGTGCTTCAATTTTAGGCAAGTCGGGGCGCAAGTCAACCTCGCGCAGAGATCCAATGCTCTGGAAGAACGCGACCAGGTCGGTCTGCGAGAGGTCGCGCTGCAAGCGGTCAGGCCATAAGGGGTCAGGGGTGATCAAAGGGAACAAAAACCGAATCAACGCGGTGAGCACAAAGGACCAACGGTACACAATCCGGGCGATCCAGGGATGGCTCGCGAGTTTCAAGAACCAGGCGAGGGAAGAGCCTTGGATCGGGCTACCGATGACCGCGACCCGCTCCACCAGCTCGGGATAGCGGATGGCCAAAGCCAAGGCGACCGTGCCGCCCATGCTGTGGCCGATGATGGGCGCCCGGTCGATGCCCAGGCGCTCCATGAAATATTGCACCATCTCGACGAAATCGTCGACCCGATACGCGCGGGTGGTGGTGTCAGACTCGCCGAAGCCCCAAAAATCCAGCGCGTAGGTACGGTAGTATTGGCTGAGATAGGTCATGGTGTTGTGCCAGATACGCCATGACTCCAGCCAACCATGCAGCAGGATGAGGGGTTTGCCCCGGCCCGCGACTTCGTAATGCAAAATCCCTTGCTGCGTAACAATGGAGGGCATCGGAACCCATCACTCCGGCGTTATTGGGACGACGAAGACGAAGATGAAGATTCCGACGATTGGGCGGATGCGTCCTCAGCCGCGTTGGCGTCGGCCGGTTGCTTTTCAATTTCCTTGGGAAGGCGGTGGGCCTCGCCGCGCTCAATCCATTCCAGAATGCTATACAGCAGCTCCAACAGCACCTTTTTCACCGATTCTTTATCTGTGGCCACACAAGGCACAAGCTTGACGTGATCGGGCAGGCGCAACGCGATGCGCAGGTCCTCCACATCCCAGGCATCGGGCAGGTCTTGCTTATTGGCCGCGACGATGTAAGGCGTGGGCGCGTACGCACGGAAGGTCTCGAGGATGCGCCGCGCTTCGCGGAAGGTCTCCGGCCGGGTGCTGTCCACCAGGACGATGAAGCCCAACATGCCTTCAGACAAGATTTCCCACATAAAATCAAAACGCTTTTGCCCCGGCGTGCCGAAGAGGTAGAGCACCAAGTCTTCGTCGATGGTGATGCGGCCGAAGTCCATCGCCACGGTGGTGGATTCTTTGAGCGCGCGTTCATCCACCGCGGTGATGCGGCGTTCGGTCGCGACCACGTCGATCTCGCTCACCGTCTTGATGAACTGGGTTTTGCCTGCGCCGAAGGGGCCGGTGACGACAATCTTTACTGCCTGCATGTTACCCTTCCTTGGACCAAAGGTTGCGAGTCGGGGGTTCCTTGCCTAACTCCGCCGGATGCGAGCGATGAGCTTCTGCACCAAGCCGATGCTCTCTTCTTTGCTGCGGTTTGCGAACGCGTGCCGAATGACCCGCTTGGGCCGATAATCTTCGGGCCGGACCAACTCAACCAAACCGGCCTGGATCAACGCATACGCGATGCGGCGCACCTCCAAGTCGCTCAGGTTGAGCACCCGCGCGATCTTCCGCAGCGAATTCCGGGGATTGACATAGGAAAGAAAGCGCCATTCTTCGACGTTGAGCTTGAGCTGTTTGACATCGGTTCGGGGCCGGTCGACGAATTTGAGCGCCATATCCAGGTCGGGGATCTCGGCCTGCAAGCTCTCCCATTCCCGGAGCTGGCGAGTGCCCTCGATGATGAGGTTTTCCAGGCTCAACCGCACCGGGATGCGGTCGCGCGGGGGCGGCACGTTCTTCTGGAATTCGAATTGGCCGTTGACCCAGCTGAACAGATGGCGGATGATATCCGCGTAATGCCGCTTGAGCGCGGCCAGGATGTCGGTCGGAGAGAAGTACCCCGCGTTGACCAGCATGAGCCCCAGGGCCTTGTCGTCCATATGCCCGAGGCGGCGCTTGAGCAGCCGATACCGGGCTTTATCCAGCTTGCGCTGCTGATACAGGATATCCAACAAGCCCACCGGTTTCGACGAAAACCCCGCGTAAACCAACTTCCCGCCCTGAAAATACAACTCCGCCGTTTCCCGAGGACCCCGAATCACCAGCCGGCCATCCTTGCGAGCCAAATGAATCAAATGCAGCAATTGCACCAAAGAAAAATTGCGCAAATTTCCTTTCAATGCCATCAGCCAGGCTCCCGAAAACGTGCAAAGAATAGCGCGGATAGAACCGTTGGCATTATACCAACAAGCCCGCGCAACCGTCAAATCCGAAAAGAAAGGGAGATGCGAGCAAAAGATGGTGAAATGCCCGGCCCACGCGAGCAGGTCCGTCGTCACTCGCGAAAACTCGAGGCGATCCGGGCGCGAGCCCGCTATGGGACGCGAAGGATCAGCAAGCCAAAAGTGAGACCGGGGTCGGGGCTCAGGCGCATGAAGGAAACCCGCGCAGTCCACTCCGCCAGCTCGTGCTCGGCCTCAAGCCAGCACAGCCCGGGCCCCAGCTGCCCCTGGGCTCGCACGCGCCAACCTTGGCTTTGCATTTGCTCGAGCGCGCGCGAGCACTGCTCCGCCAGGGGCGTCTCCGTGGTCCAAATTCCATGGACCGTCGCTTCGGTCGAGGCAAAGGCGCCCGATTGCCACACCCACGTCGCATCCTGAGCCGGGTTCAACCGCAACGGGGGCGCGTCCACCTGGGGCGCGGGCGTCACGCGAGCCAGAGGGTTGCAAGCCTCCATGGGCGCCTCATATAACGTGATCAAAACCGAGCCGTCGACGAGTTCGACGGGCTGGACGACCAGACCACGCCGGTCCTTCTCTGCGTGCGGCGCGCAATATGTGTCTGGCGCAGCAGGCTCGCGGGCAAAGCCAACGGGCTCGGGCTCAGGCGCGGCGAGCGGCTCCCAACCTGCCGTGCGCAAGGCCTGATCCAAGGCCTCCCACGTCGCGGCCAGGGGACCCTGAGCCAAAAGCCGGCCAGTCCAGACTTCGTTGCGTTCGGCCTGTGCGCTCGCGGTGGTAGGAAGACACCGTTGTGCGTAAAGCCACGAAAAGCGCGCGGCAGGCCATCGCGGCAGTCGCTGGGCCCACGGTTCGGGCTCGGTGCGAACCCACAGCTCGCTTTCCGCCGCGTCCGCACATAAGGCCAACCCCTGAAGCGCTTTCCGCAACAGCTCCGGGTCCGAAGGACCGTGGACGGTCCCCGGGGCAAGGGGGGACGAACGCGGCCTCGCGCGCCCGAGCTCCGGCCAAGCCCAGACCCAAGCGAAATACGTATCGGCTTGCTCGTGCCCGACCAACACCTGTAACCCGGCCGCGGGGTGCGACGCTGGGGGAGCCGCGAGCATTCGCCAAGCAGCCTGGCCCCAAAGCGTGCCTCGGACGGGCTCTTGCGGCGTCCAGCCTTGATCGGCCAGCTGGCGCGCGAACGAAGCCATCACCGTGTCTGGGTCCGCGGTGCGAAACCGCAAGAGACGATCGGCACCCAAGGGGGCTCGAAACCAGCCCCGCAACGGGTAGAAAGGTGGGAGCGGGTCGACGTCTTCTGGGAGGGACAAAGCCGGCAGGAGGGATTGGGCTTGGGTTGGCTCGCCCGCGCCTTCATGCGAAAGCCCTCGGGGCTCCTTCAAAAACTCCAGCCGCACCCACCCACGCGGAGAAGCCGGCCAAGCCGTGAGCTGCAACTCCAACCCGCGTTCAGGGTGGCGCAAACGCCACGTCAGCACCGGCGATGGTTCCGACCCGGACGAGGCCGTTGGGCCCTCGACGAGTTCCCAACCTGCTTGAAGGCGCGCTTGCATGTACGCGTCTAAGTCCGCGGGCGCGCGCACGTTGGTCTCAAGGACATATTGCTCCTTCCAGGGCTCCCCTGAGGGAGCCGAGAAGCGCGTGGCCACGACGAGGGTCCCTGGGGGCAAGGGCACAGGGGCATTGGGCGGCCGAGTCGCGACCCACACTTCAGCGCCTGGCTCGAAGAACGACAACGTCTGCATTAGCGCGTCGGGGTCATCGAGCGCGCCGTGCATATGGACGGCAGGTCGAGCCTGGGTCAAGACTGCAACCGAAGGAGGCGCAGCCGTACGCGGCGCGGGAGTTTGGCGAGGGGACGCGACCGCGGCACAGCGCGCGGCCCCAACCGCCAGCGCGACTACCCAGGCGAACCAACGCAACCGCATATCACCCTCCTCAATATATAGTCAGTGCCCGTCAGCTCCAAGCCCAAAGCTCCGACTGCGAGCTCCCAAGCGATCCTCGCTCGCAGCGCACCAATAAGAAAAGGAATACCCCTTCGTCAACCGTATCGAGGCGTTAGCCGCTCTCTCACCCGCAGAGTGAAACTGTTTGTTAGAAATACGCAAAATTCGTGCGCCTGTCGCGGGACGCCGCGGGGAAGGGCAGACGAGCTTTCAGAGCGGCAAAGGCGTGCCAAGAGGCCTGGCTGCTGGTGCCCAGCATGGCCTGGGATGCCACCCAGCCAGTGGCCACGTCGACTTCCCAGCGCTGCCAGGCCCAAAAGAGCAATGTCTCCACCGGCAACGGCAGGGTCCATGGCCCGGGTGCCCCCGCGGCGGTCTTTGCCTCGCACCACACTCAGAAAAAGGGGCCGCTCCGGCGCACCTCGGCGTACCACCGGCCCCAGCACTTTGACCTGCAAATGGCGCTTCCGGCCCCGCACCAGCAG
>JAADEP010000154.1 GCA_013153335.1 Chloroflexota bacterium | reverse complement strand
GAGCACATCCAGCGTGCGATCGACGTCTTCACCGAAGCCGCGCACGAAGTCGGCCTGCCCCTCGAGCCCCCTTCACGCGCGTAACCCCGCCCACCGCCGAGCCGCCCGCGGGGCGGTTGGGGGCGGCGCGGGGTAGGGAATGGACGGCGTTGGGGCCGTCCGACTGGGGACTGAAGGCAACGAACTTCATGGGCGTTAGGCGTGCAGGTTGGTGCAAAAGCCAACGCGCCCGGTTGCGCGGCCAAGCCAATATTGGGGCTGCCTCAGGCCATATTTAGCGACAGGCAGGGACGTGCCCCTCGTCGAAGGGATATACAAGTTCGGGATGACGCGAAAACCGCGCCGATTTCTCGTGCTCTTCCTTGTAGCCGTTGTGCTCCTTATAGCGCCCTCTTCCCGGTTCCGGTCGCATGCGGCGCGCCGGGCATGCTTTGCATGTCCGCTCCTGACGCTCAGGGCTATGTAAGCATCTATTATGAGGTCGAGCCTTTGGCCGTAGTTTTCATCGAAAAAATCTGGCAGGTCGATTTGCCTTTGAAATATACCCACGGTTATTCATACGAAAAGCTCGTGCAGCCTTGAAACTGAGAGAAAGAGTTGACTTTGCCTCGCAGAGGCTATCCAAATTAGTTCGTCAGTCAGCATTTGGCCTCCACTTCGGGTTCAACGACAATGCCCCCTTGCTTGCCAAGCGTTGCAATATGTTCACAATCAAGTGCGGGCCCAACGCCCGCGCGGGTTTTGTGCTAAAATGGACGTGAACCCCGTTTGGGAGGGGCGTATGCTTACCGGGTTGCTCGCTTTGATCCTGCTTATTTTCGTCGCCAGTTTGATGGGGGTGTTCGTCTTGCTGCGGAAGGCCGATGCTCTGTATCAGGCCTTGCGGCCTTTGATGGCCTTCCGACGGTTGCATCAGGGTTTGGCGCTGGCTATGGAGGAAGGCCGGCGTTTGCAATATACCATTGGCCGTGGCCCTCTGACCGGCGCGAGTAGCACGGGTAGCTCGCTGGTCGCGTTGGCAGCCCTGGACCCGATCGTGCGCACCGCGCTGCGCGGCGATAAGCCGCCCGCGGTGACGGCCGGTGAGCCTACGGTGTATGTGCTGGCCGACAACACCACCCGTGTGGCCTGCCGCGAGAACCGGGCCGAGGAACGTTGCCAGCCCCAGCCAGTGCGGCTGGTCGGCATGGAGGAGAGCACGTACGCGGCCGGCGCGGTGGTGATGGCCCACGGCGGTCAAAGCGCGCTGACCCTGGGCCTGGGCCACATGGGCGGCGAAATTGTCCTCGCGGTCGACGCGAGCGAACGCTTCGTCGGTGGCACGGATCACTTGACCGGCCAGGCTGTCTTGTTCGCGACGAGCGACGAAACCTTGATCGGCGAAGAGGCCTTGGCCGCAGGCGCGTATATGCGAGCGCATCCCATGCACGCGGCCTCCCTCTGGGTCCAAGACCTCCTCCGCTGGCTTTTGGTGTTCCTCTTATTGGCGGGTGGATTGGTCTACAGCCTGATTCGCTGACGACATCTTTTCCCACAAGGAGGTCCTTTATGACCGTCCGAGTCGGCATCAACGGGTTTGGACGCATCGGTCGGCAGGTGCTTAAAGCGATTCTTGAGCGCCACGCGGATCGGTTGCAAGTGGTCGCGATCAACGACCTTTACCCCGCGGAGACGAACGCGCATTTGTTCAAGTACGATTCCAACTACGGCACCTTCCCCGGCGAGGTAGCCGTGCGAGACGGCGATATCTATATCAATGGGCAGCGAATTCGCGTGTTCGCGGAGCGGGATCCGCGCCAGCTGCCCTGGAAGGATTTGGGCGTGGATATCGTCATTGAGGCTACGGGCGTGTTCCGAGATGCGACCAAAGACCCCGGGCCGTGGTCGCACATCCGGCAAGGTGGGGCCAAGAAGGTGATTATCACGGCGCCCGCCAAGGGCGAGGACCTCACCGTGGTTTTGGGGGTCAACCACGAGCTTTATGACCCGGCCAAGCACCACGTGGTTTCGAACGCGTCGTGCACCACCAACTGCTTGGCGCCCGTTGCCAAGGTCATCCACGAGACCTTCGGTATCCAACAAGGGCTGATGACCACGGTACACGCGTACACCAACGACCAGCGCATCCTCGACTTGGCTCATCCCAAGGACTTGCGCCGTGCGCGCGCGGCCGCGATCAACATGATCCCAACGACCACGGGGGCGGCCAAGGCTTTGGGCAAGGTGTTGCCCGAGCTCGCGGGCAAGTTCGACGGCATGGCGGTGCGGGTGCCCACGCCCACGGTTTCGTTGGTCGATTTCGTCGCGGTGGTCGAGAAACCCGTTACCGTCGAAGCTGTGAACGCGGCGCTCAAGGCCGCGGCCGAAGGGCCGCTCCAGGGTATTCTGGGCTATTCCGAAGAGCCGTTGGTCTCGACGGATTACAAAGGCGACGACCGCTCGTCCATTGTGGACGCGCTGTCGACGCGGGTGATCGGCGGTAAGATGGTCAAGGTCTTGGCGTGGTACGACAACGAATGGGGCTACGCGTGCCGCACTGCGGATTTGGCCGCGCTGATGGCAGAAAAGGGCGTGTAGCCCTTTTGGGCGTTGTCCTGCGAATGCCCGAGTATGCGGATAGGCCTCTAGCCCGGTAAGCGGCTAGAGGCCTTTTCTGTGGAGCTTCGCGGAACCCGGGCTCATGTTCCGGTCCAGCCGGCGAGGACGAGCCCCGTCACATCCGATCGACCGGGGCCTTGCGGTATAATCTGCTTTGCCCAGAGTTTGTCTGCGATTTGACCTCATGTTTAGGGAGATGTGACAATGAGCCATCCCTTTGCTGGTGCTCGAGCTACGCTTCATACATCCCATGGCGATTACGTCATGTATCGCCTGGACGCGTTGGAACGCGCCGGTCTCTTGCCTTCGCTCGATCGTTTGCCGTTCTCGATCCGCGTGTTGCTCGAGAACGCGCTGCGCAATGCTAACGGCGTGGAGGTGACCGAGGAAGACGTCGCCCACCTGGCCGCGTGGAAACCGCGCGGCCCGCGTCCGACCATCCCCTATATTCCTGCGCGGGTGATTATGCAAGACTTCACGGGCGTGCCCGCGGTGGTCGACTTCGCGGCCATGCGCTCGGCCATGCACCGCGCGGGCGGTGACCCCACCACGGTGAACCCTCTCGTGCCCGCGGATTTGATCATCGATCACTCCATTCAGGTCGACTTTTTCGCCTTGCCCGACGCGCTCCAACGAAATATGGAAATGGAATTCCGCCGAAATCGAGAGCGATATACCTTCCTCAAATGGGGCCAAAAGGCTTTCCGGGGGCTGCGCGTGGTGCCGCCTGGCAAGGGCATCATCCATCAGGTCAACATCGAATATCTGGCCCAGGTGGTTATGGCGCGTGAGGTCAACGGCGAACGGGTCGCGTTCCCCGATACGTTGGTCGGCACAGATTCGCACACGACCATGGTGAACGGCCTGGGCGTGGTCGGCTGGGGCGTGGGCGGCATTGAGGCCGAGGCCGCCATGCTTGGCCAGCCGATCTACATGCTCATGCCCGACGTCGTGGGCTTCAAGTTGTACGGCGAGCTCCCCGAGGGCGCGACCGCGACCGACCTGGTATTGACCATCACCCGGATGTTGCGCGAGAAGGGCGTGGTGGGCAAATTCGTCGAGTTTTACGGCCCCGGGCTTGCCTCGTTGAGCTTGCCGGACCGGGCGACCATCGCGAACATGGCGCCCGAATATGGCGCGACCATGGGCTTCTTCCCCGTGGATCAGCTCACGCTCGATTATTTGCGCTTGACCGGCCGACCCGAAGACTTGATCGAACGGGTGGAACGCTACACCAAGGAGCAGGGGCTCTTCCGCACCGCGTTGACGCCCGATCCGGAATATACCGATACCCTTGAGCTGGACCTGAGCACGGTGCGGCCCACCATCGCCGGGCCCAAGCGGCCGCAAGATTCCATCGATTTGGCCGACGCGAAGCGCGCGTTTCGCATCGCGCTGACCGCGCCCCGGGGGCTGCACGGCTTTGGCCTGAAGAAAGAAGACCTCGACCGCAAGGTGCCCATCCGCCTGGGGGATACGACCGAAACCCTGACCCACGGCTCGGTGGTCATCGCGGCGATCACCTCGTGCACCAATACGTCCAACCCTTCGGTCATGATCGCTGCCGGGCTGGTCGCTCGCAAAGCGGCCCAGCGCGGGCTCAAGGTCAAGCCCTATGTGAAGACCAGCTTGGCGCCCGGTTCGCGAGTCGTGACCGAATATTTGCGCAAGGCCGGCCTGCTGGACGATTTGGCCAAGCTCAACTTCTATGTCGTCGGATATGGGTGTACTACCTGCATCGGCAACTCCGGTCCCTTGCCGCCGGCCGTGGCCCAGGCCATTGTGGAGGGCGATTTGGTCGTCGCGGCCGTGAGCTCTGGGAACCGAAACTTTGAAGGGCGGGTGCATCCGCTGGTGCAGGCCCATTACCTCATGGCGCCGCCTTTGGTGGTCGCGTACGCGATCGCAGGCACGGTGGATATCGACCTCATCAACGAGCCTCTGGGCTACGATACCCAAGGTCAGCCCGTATACTTGCGCGACATCTGGCCGTCTTCGGCCGAGATCCGCGAGATTATGGCCAAGTACATCTCGCCCGAGCTCTTCCGCGAAAAATACAAAGACGTTTTCCGCGGGACCGAACTTTGGGAACAGCTGCCCGCGTCGGATGAACCCCTCTTCCCCTGGGACCCGGATTCGACCTACATTCAGGAGCCGCCCTTCTTCAAGCCCTTCAGCCTCGACCCGCCCGGTATCCAGGATATCCGTGGCGCTCGGGCCCTGGTGGTCTTGGGCGATTCGGTCACGACCGATCACATTTCACCGGCCGGGCCCATCCCACCCGAGAGCCCTGCGGGGCAGTATCTGCTGAGCAAAGGCGTTCCGCCCAGCGAGTTCAACACTTATGGCGCGCGGCGGGGCAATCATGAAGTGATGATGCGCGGGACCTTCGCGAACGTGCGTTTGCGCAACCGCTTGGTCCCGGGCAAGGAAGGGTGGTGGACCATCCACCTGCCTGACGGCCAGCTGATGACGATTTTCGACGCGGCCATGCGCTATAAGGAGGAGGGCGTGCCCTTGGTCGTGCTCGCTGGCAAGGAATATGGCACCGGCTCGAGCCGCGATTGGGCCGCGAAGGGCCCCGCGCTGTTGGGCGTACGCGCGGTGATCGCGGAGTCCTTTGAGCGCATCCACCGCTCGAATTTGGTTGGTATGGGCATTCTGCCCTTGCAGTTCCAGCCTGGCGATAACCTGCAGCGCTTGGGCTTGACCGGCCGCGAGGAGTTCTTCATCGAAGGCCTGCACGACGACATCAAGCCCGGCGCGACCCTGGCCGTACGGGCTGTGCGCGAGGATGGCTCATCGGTCACCTTCCCGGTGCTCGCGCGGCTCGATACGCCGGTTGAAGTTGAGTACTACCGTAACGGCGGCATTTTGCACACGGTGCTCCGCCGGATGATGCGAGAGGTGCTCCTCGGCTAGCCTCCTGGGGCGGAGCCCGAAAGGGTTCCGCCCCTTGGTTTCTTAAGCACCCGCGGTCGAAGCCTGCCCCATACCCGGGCGACCTAACCCGAAGCCCAAGGAGGGCTGCATGCCGGACTTAAGCCAGGCTTATTTGGATGTGTTGGCGCAACCTCGTTTTGGCTTTCTCGAGTGGGATGCGGACCAGATGCCGCCCCACTACGGCGGGTACAGCATCCTTAACTTGCCGACGAGCATCGCCCAGGCTTTGGGCGCGCCGCCCATTGGCGTGGCGCCGCCCCTGCACGAGGACCTGCGCCGCGCGTGGGGCTCAGACGTGCGGCGCATTGTGCTCTTTCTCGTCGATGGGATGGGTTGGAGCCTGTTTCAGGCCGCGCGCGAGCGCGGGATCCTTGCTCCGTGGCTCACGCCGGCCACGCGCGCAGGCGCGTTGGCGGTTCTGACCTCTATCGCGCCCAGCACCACCGCGGCCGCGTTGACGACTTTGTGGACGGGCCGCTCGGCTGCCGAGCACGGCATTACCGGGTACGAGATGTGGCTCAAGGAATACGGCCTCATCGCGAACATGATCCTGCACAGCCCCGCGTTCTACAAATCCGGCGGATCGGGCGGGTTGCGGCACGCGGGCTTTGACCCCAAGACCTTTCTCCCGCACATCCCCTTGGGCGTGCACTTCAAGCCCCACGGCGTTCAGGCCTACGCGTTCCAGCACTTCCTTATCGCGAATTCGGGCCTTTCCTCGATGCTCTTTCAAGAGACCGAGGTCAAAGCCTTCGCCACCCTGGCCGATCTGTGGATCGCGCTGGCCGATTTCCTCAATGCACCTTCGGAGGAACGGCAGTTCATCTGGCTCTATTGGGGTGGGATCGACGGCTTCAGCCACCGCTACGGCCCGCGTGACCCGCGCGTGTTCGCGGAGCTTGAGACCGTAATCTGGACGTGGGAGCGTTTCTTCCACGCCCGGCTCACGCCCGAGGCGCGGCGCGGAACGCTGTTCTTGGTCACCGCGGACCACGGCCAAATCGCTACACCACCCAATCCGGATTACGAGGTGCAGCATCACCCTCGCCTGTTGCGCACGCTCTATTTGCCTCCAACGGGCGAAAACCGGCTTATCTATCTCTACCCTCGACCCGGACGGGTGACCAGCATGAAGACGTATTTCACCGAGGCTTGGCCCGAGCGCTTTCGCTTGGTGCCCGCGTGGGAGGTCATCAACCGCCGTCTCTTTGGCCCGGGGCGTCCGCACCCCAGCTTGCGAGACCGCATCGGCGACTGGGTCGCCATCCCCCGCGGGGACGCGTACCTCTGGTGGTCGTCTGACCCCAACGATATGCAGGGCCGGCACGCGGGCTTTCACCGCGATGAGATGCTGGTACCTTTCTTGGCCTGGCGCCTGGACGCGTGAGTGAGATCAGGCGGATTCAGAACCGGGCTCTTCGCTCGGCACCAGGCCCAGGCGTTGCAGCGTGGCCCATACTTCGTCCGCGTGGCCTTTGGGCTTGACCTTGGGGAAGATGTGCGCGATCCGGCCTTCGGGGTCGATGATATAGGTCTTGCGCAGCACGCCTTCCTTGGTTTTGCCGAACATGCGCTTCGGGCCCCACGCGTCATAAGCCCGCAAGACCGTCCGCTCAGGGTCAGAGAGTAGCGGAAAGGGCAGGTTGTATTTGGCTTTGAACCGCTGATGCCGCGCGGGCGGGTCAGGGCTCACGCCCAAGATGACCACATTCGCGGCTGCAAAGCGGTTGTATTGATCGCGGAAGCCCACGGCTTCCGTGGTGCAGCCGGGGGTGTTGTCTTTGGGGTAGAAATACAGCACAACGACGCGACCGCGATAATCGTGCAGGCAGTGCTCCTGCCCGTTCTCGTCGGGCAAACAAAAGTCCGGCGCGGGTTGACCAACGTCTAAGGGCATGGTGACCTCCTATAAGCGAATCGAGTAAAGTAGGGGTAGTAGGGAGGAGGCCGGTAGGTCAGCATGGGAATGGGCCTCAGAGCCCCTCGAGGAGT
>JAADEP010000066.1 GCA_013153335.1 Chloroflexota bacterium | reverse complement strand
GCTTTACCTCCTCTAAGAAACGGCGAAAAAGGGAAGGAGGCTTCCTTTGCTCCCTCCCCACCGGTGTTGGAACGATCACGGTTCGTTGGGTGCAGGCAAATCTCGTAGAAGTGAGAAATAAAACAAGAGCCAGTCTGAAGTGGATGATGCTCGCTTAACCCAGGATTTCGCCCCCAGAAACCACGACCCACGCCCTCAATCGGCTTTGGAACGACATGCGCCATGGGAAATGGCGAGCTGGGAGGCGGTGCTCAAGGCACGCTGTACCTGGCTCAACGGCGACAGCCCTCTTCGCCTCCCTCTCGCCACTTGACCATTTCTACAACATTTGCGTGCACCCGGTTCGTTTCGCTTCGCTGGTGTGTGGACCTGAGGCGGAGGCGAGGGAAGGCAGGCCCGGTAGGGAGCGACTCGCGCAGGAAGAGGTGGCCGGGCAGGCAGGACATGAGCCCCCTCCTTCCCAAGTCGCATCATCGCCGTTGACCATCAACCTTTTGCGCGTGCTCTCCGTCCCATACCTCGTCCCACACCACGCTGGCTCCTTCCCAGAAGTCGGGCACCTTCGAATCTTGCCATAACCGGTTCTGTCTCGCACACCCGCTGGACCACCCGCCACACCGTGCTCCCGCTCAACACCCCGGCCGTCAGGTGCGCTAAAATCTCTGTCGCCTGCGCAAAGGCCACCGCACTGGCCAACCTTACCAGCGCCTCCATCACCGCGGGACTGGCCGCTTGATGCGCTGGAAGGCCCAATACCTCATCCAAAAGGAAGCGATACCGCCCGTCTCGTCGCGATGCAGCCGGCGCCGGAAGGTCACCTCGCCAAAACGGGTGACCAGGGTCCGCTTCCGCATGCCCACCACCTGCCAGCCCCGCGGCTTGTGCCCGAGCAGCCAGGCATCCACCTTCTCCAGCCACGCCTGGGCTGCTTGCTGGGCCTGACGACGGGCTTCCCGGAAGAAATGCCCTTCCCATCCGCAAGCGAAATGCTTATCTCCGCTTGCCCGCGAGCCTGCAGCTGGGTTATGCTTTGCTCAGCCATGGGTAGCCCCTCTTGAGGTTGGGATGTTTTCCCCAATTTTGCCGGAGGGGCTATCTTTTTGCCAGCCCCGCCGCTTGGAACGGCTTTGAGATACACTCCTCGGTAACCTTCTCATTTGAGGAACCATACCCCCTGGGTAACATTTTCAAATGGTAGAACGCGGTCCGGCTCCCTCTCCTCGGGATGCGGTATACTCAAGGAAGCGGTGTGGAGCCGCAATCTATTTTGGGGAGGACGTACGATGGACGAGCTGATTAAGCAGCTTTCGCAGAAGGTGGGGATTTCGGAAGAGCAAGCCCGCATGGCGTTGAATGTGGTGTTGGAGTACCTTAAGGACAAGCTGCCGGGGCCTATCGCGGAGCAGGTGGAAGGTCTGTTTAAGGACGGCGGTGATGGCCCGGACTTGGGCGGGATGCTGAAGAAAGGCCTAGGCGGGCTCTTAGGCTAACAAGCCAATGCCAACGCCCGAGGACGCGCGGGCTTACCCAAACCGGCCCTGGGTCGGCGTGGGCGCGGTGGTCATCCACGCGGGACGCGTGCTTTTGGTGCGCCGAGGCCGGCCGCCCGGACGAGGCATTTGGGCCTTCCCGGGCGGCGCGGTCGAATTGGGCGAGAGCATCTTCGAGGCCGCACGGCGCGAGTTGGCCGAGGAGACCGGACTGCAGGCCGAGCCTCAAGATGTGGTCGATGTCTACGAATACATTGAGCACGACGACGCGCATCAAGTCCGATATCACTACGTCATCGTCGAGGTGCGCTTGCGCTTAACCGAACCCGGTCGTGCCCACGCTGCCGACGACGCGTTGGATGTCCGCTGGTTCAGGCTGGAAGAGCTCGACCGCCCCGATATCGGGCCGGGGGTGAAACGGGTCGTCCAGCGCGCGCTGGCCTGCGCGGATCGCACCGCGTCATCCAAGCCTCGTTGATACGCGTGCGGCCGGAGCCAAGCTCGCTCCGGCCGCACGCACCCATCCCGCTCAGGAGGTTCGCCCCATAGGCTCCGTGGGCCTCAATCCCCGACGGAGGCCACGTCTGCTTCTTCCCAAGGAACCTCCTCATACCCAACGAGCATAGCCTTGATGTTGGCGAAAAGCGTCCGCCCCGTAGTTGTCATATACACGTGCACGATGAAGAAAATCAGCATGAGGAAGGCCGCGATGCTGTGAAGGGTCGCGACCGTGCCTAAGTCCCAGTTGAGCCCCCATTCCGGCCACCGGTTGTAGAATATCATGAGCAGCCCGGTCGTGACGAAAATCGGCGCAATGAGGATCTTGAAGACCAAGTATGTCAGGCGTTGCAAGGGGTTGAGCTTTGAGAGTTCGCTCTTCTTATAGGGATGGGGCTCGTTCCGAAACATTCCCTGGGTGTAATAGCGAAGCATCACACCAATTCGCTCAAAGGAAGGAATGTACTGCTTCCACTGGCCCGTCGTGAAGTGCCAAAACGCAGCGAATACGATAAGGGCTACTAACGCCAAGCCAAAGCGTACATGCCACATGTAGGCCTTGGCGAACCCCAGCCATGTATAGGTGCCGTGAATTTCGAACCCCGTGATCCCCAGGCCAATGATGAGCAAGGCCTGCATCCAGTGCCAAAAGCGCTCAAACCGAGTGTAGAGATAGACGCGTCGAACGCTCCTCATGGTTGCCTCCGTTGCCCAAGGGGCTGGAGCCTTGGACCAAGTCCGCTCCGGCCCGAACCGTTATGAACGACGTCGCCCCACCATGCGCAAGCCGGCGTGGATCCCTACGCCGAGCAGCGTTAAGCCTGTGAGGGTCCAGCCGATGGGGTCGAGCCAGGGGTGCCCACTCTGGGCGGGAATGTAAATCGTCTCGGCCAGCGCGGCCAAACGACCTTGTCGCGTGTGGCACGCCTGGCATTTCAAAGCCTGCTCGGCCGGCGCGACCATGTGGGTAATCGGCCAATACATGGTCGTCTCAATCCAATCGTAGCGACCGCTGTAGGGCAAACCGGCCGTCTTCATCCCGACCTCAAACGCGGGTCCCCAGTCAAAGCCCTTCCAAAACGCGGTGGTGTCATCGGGATGGAAGGGGAAGAGGTGCGGCACCAGCAAGAGCTTGTATTCCGGATCATACCCTTGCTTGCCGCGGAATTCCTTGAAGGGGTAAATGCGGCTATTCGGATCGCGTGCGTCGCCGTGGGGCTCGTTAATGTAGACCGGCTTATCCGGATCGATGCGTTCGCCTAAGGTCATCACGTCCATCTGGCCGTTGAACCATCGATAAACCGGAACGACATTTTTGCCCCACCGGAATTCGCCCTTCATATAGTTGTAGACCTCCCAGCCGTGTTCGTCGGTCTCTTTGCCTCGGGCCTTATCCCCAGCTACGGACCAATCCCACCAAAGCTTGGTGGGGCGCTTGCCCCGAGCGAAGGCCGGGATGTGGCAGGTTTGGCACGCGACCCGGTCCACATGGTCGTTGAGCTTGCCCAGCTCATGGGGGCGCAGGCCATGGCACGACTCGCACGACGTGGGGAAGCCGTCGCTTTCGGGAAGATCCTTGCCGTGGGTGTCCTTCGCAACCATAACGTAACGGCTCCCGGGAATGGCGTGGGCCTGCGGTTTGTGACAGTCGCCACAAGTTAGCCCCGCTCCTTCAGGCGACATGTGAACATCCACATCCTTAGGCGGCTCGGCCAAGGTCGAATCCATGTCCCCGTGCTTGACGCCATCCCCGCCACCGCCGTAGAAATGGCACGCGCCGCATGTGCGCCGGCTCGTGCGGCCCACGTGTTGGGCCACATAGCTCAAGTCGGGCGGCTCCCAAATCTTGCCGCTCCCCGGTGGGAACTCCTTAGGCTCATAGGCCGGATGCCCCGCGCCCGCGGGGAACTTCTTGTAGGTCCCGGTCGTATCGTGGCACACCAAACAATCCACCGCGGTTTCGTTGTCAAAGTCGAAGGAATCGTCCTTCCAGCCATAGCCCACGTGGCAGCTGGTGCACCGGGGCCAATTAGAAACAATGGCCACGCAGAAGTTGTTGATGTCGTATCGCTTGCCCCAAACTTCGTTCGAAGTGGGCGGCTGATAGACCCACGTCCAGTGGGTCGTGGCCATGACTTGCTTCGCGGCCTCGGTATGACACGAAAGACACGCCTTGGTCACCTCCGGGCCGGTGCGAAAGGGCTGTTGCAAAATCTCGAATTTCGTGTGGTCCGCGGTCGAAGTCTCTTCGGCCGCGGCGCGCTCGGGAGTTGCCCCCGAGGCCGGCGCGGCTTGGGGCGTGGGCCGAACCCACCATCTGGCCCCAAGCAGCGCCAGGCTCCCGAGCAGAACCCACCCTACCCTGCGCAATCTCCGCAATCGCATTCCCTCGCCTCCTGTGAACGTTGCGCGGGCCAATATCCACTTTTATCGTAAGACGGCACCCATGGCGGGTAAAGTGAAGAGCGTCACAATCGACGCATGACAAAGCGCGATGCTTGTGCAAAGAAGCGCCCGGGGTGTAGCGAAGGCGGTCAGAACGAACCAAGGGTGGGAGGAAGAATATGCGGGATATTTTGCGGTATACTAACCTCGAGCTCGCGCGATCGGCCAAGCTCTTGAGCGCGCAAGCTCGTTTTTCGCGTGGTCAACGTCTTTCCGCGGAAGGGGGCACTACCCAAGCGGTTGCGAGTCGAACATGAGCCTGGTGAGCCTGTATTTAGCCTTGTGCTGGCTATCGACCCTGGTCGCCGCCGGGTTGTGGATTTTCACCTGGAAACGCCGGCACCGCATGACCCACGTCGCGCCCTGGTATTTGGGTATGGTGACGGCCAGCATACTGTGGTCCGGCGGCACCCTGGTCGGCATGACCGCCGCGGACCCCAAAATCGCCTACATGGGCGAGCGGGTCGGCGAAGCGGGCAGCGGCTTGGTCTCGTTATTTTTCGTGCTTACTTTGCTGGCCCTCTGGCCTCAGTATCGGGTTTGGGTTTATCGCCTCGCGGCCGCCGGCCTGTTCTTCCACGCCTGGATCCACACGTACCTATCCTTCTTGCCGGTTCAAGTTCGGCCCTATACCCTGGGCACCTACACGTGGTGGATGATCGAGCGCCACGACCCCATGTGGGAGCGCGTGCTCTGGCTCTTGGTGGTCTACCTGCCCGCGGTCGCAGGCCTGATCCTTTACCGCACCGCCTATCGCTCCTGGTGGACCACCCGCCCTCGTTGGCTGCGCACGCTCCTGAGCTTGCTGCTCGCCGCGATCCTCACGGGCACCTTACTCAATATTTTGGACGTTGGCCCATTCGCCGCGTTGGAGATCTTCCCGCCCACGCTGTGGTTGCTTTTGCTGTTGGTCGGCGGAGGCATCTTGCGGCTTCACTACGACATGACCCCCGCGCTTTCTTCCGACGCGATCCTGCGTCGAATACGCGAAGGGGTCTTGGTCTTCGACGCGTTCGACCGCTTGGTCTGGTGGAACGACGAGGCCGCGCACGCGCTGGGCCTAACCCGCGAGCGGCACCAAAACCGCAGCGCCGAAGAAGTGCTGCGCCCATGGCCGGACCTGCTTGCGGTGCATCAGACCAGCTCGGGCCAACCCACGCAAATCTCGCTCCCCATCCATGGCCGGCTGCAGCACTGGGAAGTGGTCGCGCTGGCCCTGGAAGACCGTCAGGGCGGCCCGCTCGGACGGGTGTTGGTGTTCTACGACCTGACCGAATACCGACGCATGGAGCGCACCCTGGCCTTCCGGGCTGAGAGCGAAGCCCTCTATCGCAACCTCATCCACCTAGGCCAAGAGACGCCGAACGAAACGCGCTTGCTCGCCCGCGCGGCCGAACAGATTTACACCCGCTTGCGGGGGTTTGGGCTGGCTGGCCTGGCCGCGTATTCCGACCAGGGGAAGCGCTTGGTCACATGGGGGCAAGCGCGTGAGTTGAGCCCACCGGTCTTACAGCCCGAACTGGTGCAGCGGCCCGATGCGCCGGTTGTCCTCCTCGAAGATAAGGGACGGATCTTCGGCGCGTTTTGGTATCACGAAGCCGCAACCCCCGAAGCCTTCTCGCCCCGGCCCATTTTGCGCCAAGCGTCGCACATTCTGGTGCAGTGGCTAGTGCGGCACCAAGAAGAACGGCGCCTGCGCCTGATGCACGAAGTCTACATGCAAATGAGCGACGCGGTCATGGTCTTTGACGCCCGAGGTCAAGTGCTGGACATGAACACCGCGGCCAAGCGCCTGCTCGGTCTGGATATCGACCCGAAAGACGACACCGGGAATCCGCCGGCGCCGCTGCGCATGGAAGACATTTTCTCTCTGGACCCGGATCAACGGGCTGCATGGCGCCGGCGCCTTTGGGCCCAGGGCGCTTGGCGCGACGTGTTGGTGCTCCGCACCCGCACGGGCGAAGAGCGCATCGTCGAGGGCAAGTTCTCTTTGCTGCGGGGCGGCCCCTTTGGGAGCCTGGAGATCGCGGTCCTGCGGGACATCACCGAACAGGAGACCCTGCGGGCCGCGCTGGCGCGCCAACGCGCCCTGCTCGCGCATCTGCTCCGCATCGCGCGCGCGGTGCTGGAGGCTCCGCTGACGGTTCAAGATATGTTCCGCGAGGCCGTGCGGGTCGGGCAAGAAGTCACAGCCGCGACCGACTTCGGCTTGTTGCTCCTCGACGAACACGGCGCGGTGCGCGACCTCGTGCTTGCGACCCGAGAGCCGTTGCCCTGGCCGCGGGAGCAACTGCTGCAATGGGCGGAAGAGAACGCCCGCGCGGGGGTGCTCGCGCGCGTGCTCACGCGTCCACGGCCGCGCTATTTGCGCGACCTGGCCCGCCTGCCCTGGGCCGACCAGATGCCACGCCTGCCGTGGCGCTCCCTCGCGCTGATTCCGCTTATGACGGGCGGCCGCGTGTTGGGGCTGTTCATCGTGGGGCATCCGGAACCGCGCGCCTTTCGTCCGCAGGATCGCGCGGTTTTGCAAGGGACAGCCGAGATCTTAGCCCTGGGCCTGGTCCACGCGCAGCTTTACGAAGACCAAATCCGCCTGGCGCAAGAGCGGCTGCGAGCCCAAGAGCAAGCCGAGCGCTTACGCGAACAAGAAGAACGCCTGCTCTCGAACGTAAGCCACGAAATGCGCACCCCCCTCCAGGCTATTCTGGGCTACCTAGAATGGATTATGCAAGACGCCCAGCCCAACACGCCCTACCGAGCCTTGGAGGACGACCTTCAAAAGATCGCGCAGGCCGCGCAAACCCTCAAACAGTTTATTGACCAGCTTTTGGATTACCAGCGAGCCCGCAAAGAACAGCGGGTGCATCTCCAGCGCTTTCGGGTCAAGGAAGTGGTCGACGAAGTGCTGGACCTGGTTCGACCCTTGATCCGACGGGGGCAAAACCAGCTGCACGTGCACATCACCCCGCCCGAGATCAGCCTGCACTCTGACCCTGACAAACTGCGTCACATTTTGCTGAACCTGTTGAGCAACGCGGCCAAATTCACCCGCCAGGGACACATCACCCTGCGGGTACAGCCTCAAATGCGCGCAGGTCGGCCCGGCGTGCTGATCACCGTGGCCGATACGGGCATGGGCATTCCGCCCGAG
>JAADEP010000156.1 GCA_013153335.1 Chloroflexota bacterium | reverse complement strand
GAGGACAACTACCTCTTGCAAAAGCTCTTCCGCGCGCTCTTCCAAACCCACAGTGTGGATCATTGCGCGCGCTTGTGCCACGCGTCCACGGTCGCGGCTTTGGGCGCTGCCATCGGCTCGGCCGCGATGAGCAACACCGCGCTCGAGGTCTTCGAGACCGAGGTCGCGCTCGTAGCCGGTTCGAACACGACCGAAAACCATCCGGTGATCGGCGCGTTCATCAAGCGTGCGGTCGCGGAGCGGGGCGTCAAACTGATTGTAGTCGACCCGCGACGCATCGAGCTGGCCGATTACGCGACGTTGTGGCTGCCTTTGAAGCCCGGTACCAACGTGCCTTTGTTCTCGGCCATGGCCCACGTCATCATCAAAGAGGGTTGGTATAACGAAGCCTTTGTGCGAGAGCACACCGAAGGCTTCGAGGAATTCGCCCAGGCCATGGAGAAGTTCACCCCCGAATACGCGGAGCAGGTAACCGGGGTGCCCAAAGAGCATATCGTTGAAGCCGCGCGGCTTTATGCCCAGGCAGGCCGAGCCATGATTTTCTGGGGCATGGGTATGACCCAGTTCGCCCATGGCACGGCCAGTGTGCTTTCGCTGGTGCATTTGGCGCTCTTGACAGGCCACGTGGGCAAGCCAGGGACCGGGCTCAATCCGTTGCGTGGGCAGAACAACGTCCAGGGCGCGTCCGACGTGGGCGTGCTCAACAGCGTATATCCGGGTTACATGAAAGTCTCGGACCCGGCCGCGGCCGCACACTGGGAGAAGGTCTGGAACCTGCCCCCCGGGACTTTGCCCTTAGAGCCCGGGCTTACCGTGCCGGAGATCATCAAGGCGATCGGGCCTGATGGGGTACGCGCGCTGTACATCATGGGCGAGAACCCGCTCATGTCTGAGCCCAATCTGGCTGAAGCCGAGGCGCACCTGCGCGAGGCCGAGTTTATTGTGGTGCAAGACCTCTTCCTCAACGAAACCGCGGCCTATGCCGATGTGTTCTTGCCCGCGGCCTCGTTCGCGGAAAAGGATGGCACCTTTACCAACACCGACCGCCGGGTGCAGCGGGTTCGACAAGCCATTGCCCCGCGAGGCGAGGCCCGGCCCGATTGGCAGATTTTGGCCGATTTGGCCCAGCGCATCGAAGCCAAGCTCGGCCTGCCTTACAGCGCGGGCTGGTCCTACACCCATCCCCGAGAAATTTGGGATGAAATCGCGCGCGCGGTGCCCGCGTTCCGGGGTATCTCGTACGATCGGATTGAGCGGGTCGGGCTTCAATGGCCCGTCCCCAGTCCGGATCACCCTGGGACGCCCTACTTATATGCCCAGGGCTTCCCGCGCGGCAAGGGCCGCTTCTTCCCGTTGGATTTTGTCGAAGCACCCGAGCCGGCTTCGCGCAAATATCCCTTTACGCTGACCACCGGGCGCTTGCTCGAGCATTGGCACGGAGGTACGCTCACCCGGCACTCCGAGCTCGACGCGCTCTTCCCCATGCCCATTGTGGAGATCCACCCCATCGATGCCGAAGCTTTGGGCATTGCCGATGGCGATCCGATTCGGGTGAGCTCGCGTCGGGGCTCGGTGGTCGCTCGCGCTCATGTGACAACCAAAACCACGCCGGGCGTGCTCTTCCTGCCCTTCCACTTTGTCGAAGCGGCCGCCAATCTGCTCACCCTCGACGCGCTCGACCCCCAGGCGAAAATTCCGCATTACAAAGCTACGCCAGTGCGGGTCGACCCGGCGCCTGAAGAGGCCTTGGCGAATCCGGTCTGGCTCACGCGGGGCCGGCGATAACTGTGCTGCTCGGTTGTTCGGTTCTGGTCAGGGGGAAGGCGCCCAACCTGTTCGGTTCCTTCCCCCTGGGCTTTTAAGGCTCGTTTTTCAGGAAGCGCCGTCATCTTCCAGACGCATGATCCGGGCGCCCAGCTGTCGCAGCTTTTCATCGACCCGCTCATAACCCCGGTCGATCTGCCGAATGTTACGGATTTCCGATCGGCCTTGCGCGGCCAGCGCGGCCAGCACCAAAGCCATCCCCGCGCGGATGTCGGGGCTTTCCATCCGTTCGCCCACCAACACGCTCGGCCCGATCACGATGGCGCGGTGCGGATCGCATAAGACGATTTGCGCGCCCATACTCACCAATTTGTCGATAAAGAACATGCGGCTCGGGTACATCCAGTCATGGAAGAGCACGCTGCCCCGGGCTTGGGTCGCGACCACAATGGCGATGCTCATCAAGTCGGTCGGGAAGCCGGGCCAAGGCATGGTTGTGATTTTGGGGATGGCCTCGCCCAAATCCGGCTCGATGGTCAGCGCCTGGTCCGCTGGGACGAGGATATCGTCGCCCTCAACGACCCAATCCACCCCCAAACGCCGGAAAACTAACCGAACCATGTCCAGATATTGCGGCCCCGCGTTTCGGATGCGGATTGAGCCGCGGGTAACCACGGCCGCGCCAATGTAACTCACCACCTCCAAATAGTCCGGACCAATGGTAAACTCAGTACCATGAAGGCGCTCTACTCCTTCAATGCGCAACGTATTGGTCCCGATACCTTCAATGCGCGCGCCCATCTGGTTGAGCATGTGCGCGAGTTCTTGGACGTGCGGCTCCGAAGCCGCGTTGCGGATCACCGTCGTGCCCTTGGCCAAGACCGCGGCCATAAGCGCGTTTTCGGTCGCGGTGACCGAAGCTTCGTCCAGGAGGATATCGGCCCCGCGCAAGCCCTGCGGTTTGACTTTGAAGTAGAAACGCTTGGCGAAACGTTGGTAATGAGCTTCGACGCCCAAGGCCTTGAGCGCCAACAAATGCGTGTCAACCCGTCGCCGGCCGATCACGTCCCCGCCTGGGGGCGGCAAGGTAATTTGGCCCGCGCGCGCGCTCATAGGCCCGGCCAGCAGAATCGACGCGCGAATGCGCCGGCTCAAGTCAGGGTCGAGATCGGTGGGCGAGACGTGTTTGGCGTGCACGCGCCAGGTGCGCTCGGCCAGAGGGGTAATCTGAACGCCCAGGCTTTCGAGCAGCGCGCGCATGGTCTGCACGTCCTGGATTTGGGGCACATTGTGCAGAATGACGGGCTCATCGGTCAACAGCGTTGCCGCGAGCAAAGGCAGTGCCGCGTTCTTGTTGCCAGCGGGCGTGACTTCACCGCTCAAAGGATAGCCGCCTTCAATGATAAACCGGCCCATAAGGTTCTCCTTACTTTCGGTGAGGATCGCTCACGTTTGATTGTAACGCCCTCTGACGCATGGGCATGGAGATTGGCCAGAAAAGCCCGTGCCTTTTGCTCCCGGTCTCTCAGGCCTAACACTGGGACCTGGGTCGGTTGAAGCCGGTTCGGAGATATTGGGTTACGAAGGAGGTGAACCATGAAACCTCGCACACGTGTTTGGCCATGGCTCACGATTTTGGGGCTCTTGGCCTTCGTCCTTACCTGGTCGTGGTTCGGCCTTGGGCAGCGTCAACCGGTTGCGGTCCGTGCGGCCGAACCCCAGAGCACGCCCGTGGTTCGCATCGCCCGGGTGATCGGCACGGGTCGAGTGACGCTCTCGCCCGACATGGCGATCGTCCGCTTGGGCGTGCGCACACAAGACCCCGATGTTTCGGTCGCGGTCGCGGAGAACATCCGTCGGGCCCGCGCGGTATACGACGCGCTCAAGGCCCAGGGGGTTGCGGAGCGCGATTTGCACACGGCCAATCTGCGGGTATATCGCACGGTCATCGGCCCGAGCAACAACACCAAAGAGGTTTACGTGGCCGAGAACACCGTGGTGGCCCGGGTGCGGGATTTGGACACTTTGGGCGATGTTTTGGGTGCGGCGTTATCCGCGGGGGCGAATATGGTCCAGGGGCTTACGTTCCAGTCCTCAAAGTATAACGAAGCCCTGGTTGAGGCGCGGCGATTAGCCCTTGAAGACGCGAAAGCCCAGGCGTCGCTCATGGCAGAAGTCTTAGACATGACCTTAGGGCCGCCGCGACATGTTTCGTTCGCAGGTTCGCCCATGCCACGCGCGGAGGCCGCGCTCGATATGCCCATGGCGGCATCCAAAGCCGCGGATATGGAAGTGCCGGTCGAAGCGGGCGAGCTTCAGGTGACCGTTCAGGTAAACGTGGAGTTCGAGCTCAACGTCCCGTGACCAAGCGCTGACCCCGGCGAGCCTTCGAGGGCTCGTCGGGGGCGGCCCTTCGGGCGGTTGAGGTTTGGGCTTAAAGACGAACCCGGCCCAGGGTGCATCCTTGGGCCGGGTTGGAGCCGCATCCAAGAGGGACCGCCTATTTGATCTCGACCTTCGCGCCGACCTTCTCCAGGGCTTCCTTGGCCTTCTCGGCCTCTTCCTTGGAGACGCCTTCCAAAATCTTGGCGCCGGGGGTCTCGGCCACTTGCTTGGCCTCTTTGAGGCCCAGGTTGGTCAGCTGGCGGATGACCTTGATGACGTGGATCTTCTTGGGGCCGGTCTCGGCCAAGACCACGTCGAATTCGGTCTTTTCTTCCTTCTCCTCTTCGGCCGCGGCGCCCGCCGCACCCGGCGCGGCAGCGACCGCGACCGGAGCAGCCGCGGAGACGCCCCATTTCTCTTCCAGCTTCTTGACCAGCTCCGCGGCTTCCATCACGGTCAGTTGGCTGAGTTCTTCGACCAGCTTGTCCAGGTCTACCATGGTTCACGTCCTCCTGGGTAAGGATGATTTCGCTTCCAAATCGAACACCGACGTTTAGGCCGCGGTGCTTTCGGGGGCCGCGCTGCCTTCTTCTTGCTTGCGGCGATACGCATCCACCACCGCCGCGATCTGGCGCCCGGGTTCGGCCAAAACCCGCACCAAACGGGTGGCCGGGGCCATAATCGTGCCCAAGAGTTGGGCGCGCAGCACGGGCAGCGGAGGCAGTTTCGCCAGTTGCACCATGGTTTCAGCCGGGACGGGCTTGCCGTCCAAATAGCCGGCCTTGATGCGCAGCGCGTTTTCCCGCCCCTTCCGAAATTCCACCACGGCCTTGGCCGTCGCGGCTGGGTCCTGCAGGGCGAAGGCCACCGCGGTCGGACCTTCCAGCACCGAAGGGTCTTCGGGCAGCGGGTAGCCCTGTGCGGTCAGCGCGCGTTTGAACAGCGTATTCTTGACGACCATAAATTGGCCACCGCTCTCGCGCACGCTCTTGCGCAGTTGCTCCATCTCGGGCACCGTAATGCCCTGGAAGGTCACGAGCACCAAGCCTTCAGAATCCTGCAGGAGTTTTTCGAACAGCGCGACGAACTCCTGTTTGCGAGCTCGCGTAATGGCCAAGGCAGTCACCTCCTGCATCAGATTGGGGCCAACAAAAAAGCCTCCCCTGCCCAGAGAGGAGGCACGCGCGCGGCTCCAAAACGCGCACCATCCCCTCCACCTCGGCAGGATGATTAAGCCCAACGGCCCCTGCGGTCTTCGGCGGAAGGGTACCTTCCATACCGTTTGTCGAAACCGGCCCCTATTGTACCCATCCCCGTCGGTTTTGTCCAGGTTTTTGGAGCGAAGGGGTGCAGGCAAATCTTGTAGAAGTGAGAGATAAAAAAGGGGGGCCAACCTGTGGTAGGATAGCCCTCATTCCATTCCTCATCCTCAACAGGAGGCCCCGCCATGCCATCGACCGACGAACGTCCGGGTTGCCTGAGCATCTTGCTCCCTTTTCTTCGTCGTGAGCACTCTCAAGCAGAACGTTACCCTTATCGCCTGCGACCTTCCCTTTTGTCGCCAGCTGAGCTTTCTTTTTACAAGGTTTTGGAACGCGCGTTAGAGGGCGATTTTGCTATCTTTGCCAAAGTCCGTTTGGCGGACATTCTCCTCGTTGAGAACAAGAAGAAAAAACTTTGGTTATTTCAATCGCATTTCGCAGCGCCATGTGGACTTTCTGATCTGCGACCCCGCGACTTTAAAACCCCTCCTAGGTATTGAGCTTGATGACGCAAGTCATCGGCGCAAGGCGCGGCAACAACGAGATCAATTTGTCGAGGGTGCGTTCCGGTCTGCCAACTTACCCTTGCTGCGATTCCCAGTACGACGCAGCTATCACGTTGACCGCATCCGAAACGAACTTCGGGGCGTTTTAGGGGCAAAAGAGCGCGAGCAACCCCCTTCTGCGCCGGCCCCAAAGCAAGCGTCCGACGCGGAGCCTTCCCGGACACCCCAATGCCCGAAGTGCGGCGCGCCGATGCGCGTCCGCGTCGCGACCAAAGGCAAATACCGGGGACAAAAGTTTTACGTCTGCACCAACTACCCAAGTTGCCGAACCGTGCGCCCAATCACGCAGGAGCAATAATGTCGGGGGCTGTTTATCCCTTAGAGGCACGCCTCCGGGCAGGCTATTTCCCCTTGCTGTTGCGCTCCCGTTGGCGGTTCTGGCGCTGGTTTTGCTCTGAGGACTTCGGCGTTGGTGTGGGGGTATCTTCGGGCGTTGCCGTGGCCGTTGGGGTTGGGGTGGGTGTCGCCGTGGGTATGAGGCTTGCACTGGTGGGCGTGAAAGAGACCTCGCTACGGCAGGATCCTGATTGGACAGGGAATATCCAATACAAGCCAAAGCTCCCTGTACTTAGAAAAGGGACTGGCAGGTTTGGCTAATGCGAAAGTCGCTCGAATCCTTGGGGAAGGGCCTTTGCCCTACCCATGTATACCGCCAACCATAAACGGACCCGCTTCATAGAAACTTTACTCCCGTACTATATCACCCAAAGTCAATGACGTGCTTGAAAGGGCCATTGGAGGGCACATTGCGCTAGCGTCCAGATTATTCCTCTGGAGATGGGAGATGGAGATAAAAGCGTTTCCCTCCTGCCATGCATTGGGCTACATCGTCACACCATAGATACCAATCGCACGAGCTCAATTCCTGAGGAGTAACGTGTGTGGGATTTTGCTTTAGGAGACTTCGCATGTACGATATATCCCGGTCTTGCTTCTCGCGAACATCGGGGGATATTAGGTTAATATCCCTCACCCAAATTTCGCAGGCCCAAGCGATGGATTCGATGTTTACATCAATGACAGCAGGGTAAATATGTAGGAAGTCTCCGATCGAAAATCCACGAAAGATTCGCCCCGGAAGACGTTCAGGCGTAACCACGAGCATCCATAAATAACAAGTGCGCAAATCGGTTTGTAAACTCTCTTGTATTCTGTGCAAGGTTGTTGTAGTTGGTATGTAAAAGTAACTCTCTAAGAAAACTAGAGCATTGTCTTGGGCACTTCCAGCAGTTCTCCATTCAGTAATTACGTCCGGCATTTCCTGCCAAGTCCACATAGAATCACCACTTTCGTTGAGGATGAGAAGATTTGCGCAGATTTCTGGATGCAAGATTTGCCACGCAGCAAACATGGCTTCATGATTGAAAGCCCGTTTGCGTTCATGAAACGAGGGCGAGTAAAGGCTCGTTATGAAGCCTTTTCCAACAGCCTCAGAACAGACAGAATCTCGATTGCATGTTTGCAGTGTCAGGGATGTTGTGAAGGAATTGCTAGCTAGAAGCAAAGAGGAGAGCAATAACAATATGAGCCATGCCAAGGTGATGTACAAAAAAGTTTTACGCATAACACAACCAAGCTCCAATAAGGCGAGACCCGATTTCGACGGAATAGTATATCTTTTTTCGTAACTATCACCTCAAAAAAGCTTGTAATCTTGTATAAAAACTTGCCTCATTATCCGCTCTCATCATATCAAGGAAGCCTCTCAACGTCAATTGGTGACCATCATGCCAGCATGTGAGGTGATTCAGGGGCGAGACTTCCATAAAAGCCTCATCTTTTACCTGTAAATCTGCAAATCAGATGAAAGCCAACGATGCCTTGCAGCCTGAATAGAGCCTTGTATGCCAAGCAGGCCGAAGGCTGTTCCTCATGCGAGGGCCTCTCAGTACGTTTGTTGGACGTCTGCGGTCAAGGAACGATCATGATGGGGCGAAGTCGGTGATTCACGCATTGGCAAAGTGTGTTGGACTTCCCTTGCAGCCCTGTCCGGGCCAAACGCGTTTGTGTAAGGTCTATTAGGCCAAATAGGCGCTGACGATGGCTTCATTCCGCGAGAA
>JAADEP010000159.1 GCA_013153335.1 Chloroflexota bacterium | reverse complement strand
GAGATACTTACGCATACGGTCCTCCTTCCGAAGGGGATGTGCCTTCCATTATAATGGCCGCTTCCGTGTTGAGCAAGGTGAAATGAGCAGGAATGAAGCCTTTTGCCCCATCCCGCAAGCAAAGGATGCATTGATGCTGGCTTCAATTTGAAAGTTGAGCCCATCCCTTTTGTTTCAGCTTTGTCGTGCGCACTGTCTTGGCCAATCCAAAATCACGTCTGCGCGCGGCATCTTGGCGCGTCAATCCCAGGTTCGGGTGTCAAGGATGGGCTTCGCATCTTCGGGCAAGGTATCGACGAATTCTACGCCATCCAAACGGAATTTGATCGCTTCGCGCGCGGTGCGGGTCAGGCGTTGGGCCAGTGCGTCGCGGTCGGCGTCGGCTGCCGCGACCACGCGCAGGGTGAGCGCGTCACGATGGCCTTCGCGGGTAACCACGGCCTGCCACGCTTGCACTTCAGGAAAGCGGCGCATCATGTCCGTGAGCTGCCGCGGGTGCAAGAACATCCCGCGCACTTTGACCGCGTCACCCACGCGGCCGCGCCAGCCCATGAGCCGGGGCGTGGTGCGGCCGCACGCGCAAGGTTCGGGGTTCAGGGCCGAAAGGTCGCCGGTGCCGAAGCGAACCAGCGCGTACTCAGGATGGAAGAGCGTCACCACCACTTCGCCCGTCTCGCCATCCGGGAGCGGCTGGCCTGTGTTGATGTCGCAGATTTGCACGAACACGTCCTCAGGCACGTGCCATCCGTCCTCTATCTCGCACTCATAGCCCAAGTTCCCGCACTCGGCTGTGCCATACCCTTGGCGAACAATGCGCACACCCTTCGCGTGTAAGGCCTCTCGCAACGATCGGGGCAGGGGCTCCGCGGTGACGAAAGCCTTTTCCACGGGCAGCGTGAGCCCGAGTTGTTCCGCTTTATCGAGCAGGGCGTGCAGGTAGGAGGGCAGGCCGACATATCCGTTGACGCCCAGGTCGTGCATCGCGCGCACTTGTTGCTCCATATTGCCCACCCCGCCTGGGAGCACTACCGCGCCGATCGCGCGCAGGCCCTCCTCAAACATCGCGCCCGCGGGCGTGAGATGATACGCGAACGCGTTCAGCACCACGTCCCCGGCCTGAAAGCCGGCCGCGCGCAGGGCCTCGGCCCAGCGCCAGGGGTCTGGTCGCCGGGGCTCGGGCTCATAGATCGGTCCTGGGGACTGAAACACGCGTTTGAGTTCGCTGATGGGTACGGCCAGCATCCCGCCAAAGGGCGGGTCTTGGGCCTGCAACTCGGCCAAGTCGTCTTTGCGCAACACGGGCAGGCGGTTGAGGTCTTCCAAGGTGCGGATGTCTTCGGGACGCAGCCCCGCTTCTGCCAAACGCCGCGCGAATCCCGGCGCATGGGTCGCCAGGTGCATAATGAGCGCCTGCAAGTCTTTTGGCTTCATGTTCGCCCCCTGCTTTGTGGGATGGACTCAATTATAAAACAAGGAAAGGGCAAACCTGCGTCGGAATTTTCGAGCCGTTCCTGGTGGGTGAGGTATCCGCCGGACCGTTCTTGCGGCCCGTGCCGCGAGCCGCCCATCCCTTAGCGGGTTTGGGTCACTTTGGTCAGGCCCCGAGGATGATCGGGGTCATAATCTTTGGTGAGCGTGAGGTGGTAGGCGAAAAGCTGACCCAGAACCACCGCGGTGAACGGCGTCAGCCATTCGGGAAGCTGGGCCGGGAGCGGCAAGGGCGTGCGCGCGAGGGCCAGGGTCTCGGGCACGTCGGAGATGGCCAGGAGCTCAGCCCCGCGTTCACGCAGGCGTTCGGCCAGGCGTTGGATTTCAGGGTGTACCCGACCCTGGGGCGCGATGAGCAGCACCGGGAAGCCGTCGCCGATGACCGCGATGGGGCCGTGTTGAAAGTCGGCGGACGAATAAGGTTCCGCGACCACATAAGTGAGTTCCTTGAGCTTGAGCGCGATTTCGTACGCCGTGGCGTAGTTGTAGCCTCGCCCAATGACCACGCAGGTGTTCATGTAACGGTAGCGCTCGGTCATCCGAGCCACGTTATCGGCCAGGCTGAGGGCTTGGCTTACCGCGGCGGGGACTGCGGTCAATTCCCGCCAGGCGGTTTTGTTTTCGGCCCAATGGGTGGCGAGCAAGGCCAGGGCCATGAGTTGCGCGGTGTAGGTCTTGGTCGCGGCAATGCTGCGCTCTTCGCCCGCGTGGAGTGGCAGCACAAATTCCGCGACCTGGGCCAAGGGCGAGTCGGGGTCGTTGGTGATGGCTAACGTCATTGCCCCTTGTTGCGCCGCGGTCTCGACCACGGTTACGATGTCGGTCGACTGCCCTGACTGGGAGATCCCCACGACCAAGGTGCCCGCAAGCCGGGGCGGACGTTGATATAAGGTGAAGAGGGAAGGCGTGGCCATCGCGACCGGAAGGCCCACCATCGCGCCGAAGAGGTATTTGCCATAGAGGGCCGCGTTGTCGCTGCTCCCTCGGGCGGCCATGACGATCATGCGGATGTCTCGGTCGCGCGCGGCTTGCACAATGGCTTTGGCTCGTTCACTTTCCTCCAACAGCAATGTGGTCAAGACCTGGGGTTGGGCGAAGATCTCTTGGTATAGGTAGGGCGTATCCGCCGGCAGACGCATGCTTCCTCCTTTGCTACGCGTCGGCTTGGGGCAGCTTTTCTGCCAGGATGCGCACGGCCTCTTCGGGCCCGTTGGCCCATGTGAGCAGCTCGCGCGTGGCGGGCGAGGCAAAGTACGGCTGCAACGCGCGAAACACGGCCTGAAAGGCTTCGCGGAGCTCGGGTCCGATGAGAATCAAGGGGCGTTGGGGTATCGCGCGGATGAGCAGGTGGTTCCAGGTGAGCCAGATCTCGGTCAGCGTGCCGACGCTCCCGGGCAGGGCGAGGAAGGCCTCGCCGTGGGTGAGCATCCGCTCTAAGCGTTCTAGAAGGGTCGCTGTGCGCCATTCCTCATGAACCCACGGATTCGGGCCGACCGGGCGCCATTGCTCAATTTGGTCGCACGTAACCCCGATCACGTGGCCCCCGGCTTCGGAAGCTCCGCGCGAGACGGCTTCCATGGTGCCAATGTACCCTCCTGTGATCACGGTGTGCCCGGCTTGGGCCAGGCGCTGGCCAAGCCGATAGGCTTGTTCGTACGCGGGTTCGCCCGGTCGGGGCGCTGAAGACCCAAAAACGACCACACGCGCCATTCCGTCCTCCCTTAGAGCTTCTTGCCCTGCCGGTCCGAAGGGTATTGGCTCGCCGCGATAGCCCGCTTTCGTTCCCCTTGGGTCTCGAAGAGGGGGCTGCGAGCAATGTGCGCAAGCGGGACCTGTGCGCTTCGCCGTGGGCGGGCCTCGCGCGCGGCCTCCGGCCTAATCTAAAGTACGCCTTTGCTAGAAGGCACCCGGCCTTGGCGTTGCGGATCGAGTCGGGTGGCCATGTGCAGAGCTCGGGCCAGGGCTTTGAAAAGAGCCTCGGCTTGGTGATGGTCATCCTCGCCGTAGAGCACTTCCGCGTGGATGGTGGCTCGCGCGGTGGTGGCGAACGAACGGAAGAAATGCCCCACCAGGGTTACGGGGATAGCGTCCTGGCCCAAGTAGGGCGTGTGCCAGGCGGCGTTGGTGCGCGCGTAGGGGCGCCCCGAGAGATCGACCACCACGCGCGCCAAAGCCTCGTCCAAGGGAACATACGCGTGGCCCATACGTACCAAGCCGGAGCGGGTGCCCAAGGCCTGGTCAAAGGCCTGCCCTAAGGCGAGGGCGACGTCTTCCCATAGATGATGGGGATCGATATGCGTATCGCCTTGAGCCTCGACCTCAAGGTCAAAGAGGCCGTGGACCGCGAGTTGGGTCAGCATATGGTCGTAGAAGCCCAACGAGGTTTGGATACGATGCCGGCCTGAGCCATCCAGGTGGAGCTGCACGCGCACCTGGGTTTCGCGCGTCGAGCGCGTTACGTTAGCCTGCCGAGGCTCCATGGCTCCCTCCAGGGAAGTACAGCTCGGGCCGCCACAGCGGGGTCAGCGCCAACAATGCGGCTTGCGCGTACAGGTCCGCCCGGGTAAGCCGGCCTTCGGTGACCAGGCCCACGGCGCCGAGGTGCTGTTTGCTCTGCTGCGTGCCGAAGACCGCGTCATCGGCCGGACCTAGCTCCCAGCCCTGGTCGAGCAGGCGGGCCACTGCCGGGGGCAAAGGAAAGGCCGCACTTCGGGCCGATCCCCAATGCCCGGCCGGGTTGAGCGCGGCGACCCAACCAAAGGTATACCACATCCCTTCGATGCGCTCGATGCCTCCTTCCAAACCGATCCACAAATCGGCCTGGGGGACGAGCTGGCGGCTGGCCCGCGCGCGCTGCCGGGCGCCGCGACGGGTTTCCTGGTCCGAGCGCGGTTGGTCGCCCACCCCAGAGCTCACGGCCCGCCCGAGGACGTGCCAGGCATTCGGGCCGTCGAGCGCTTCTAGAGCCCGGCGCACGGCCTCGAGCTTGACCGGATTGGTGGAGCCGACAACGGCTAACTTGGGCTTCATCTCGCGTTACCCCAAAACAAACCGGGGGGCTTGCCCAGCCCCCCGGTCCACGGTTATTCCTCGTCTTCAGCCTTCTTGCCTTTCTCAATGACCTCCGGCTCGCTGGCCTCCGGCGCCTCTTCGGGCACCTCTTCCTCGCCTTCCGGCGCGACCGCGGCCACGACGACCTCATCCATAGGGTCAAGCACCCTGACGCCCTCGCCCAGCTTCTGCGCGATATCCGCGACCGTGATGGTATCGCCGGCCTTTTCGAGCTGGCTCAGGTCCACCACGATTTGCTCAGGCAGGTTCGTGGGCAGCGCTTCCACCGTCAAAGTTTCGAGTTGCTGCACCAGGGTCGCGCCATAATGCTTGACGGCCGGGGCTTCATTCTCCAGGACAATGGGCACTTCGGCTTCCACCGTTTCGGTGAGGGAGAGCGCTTGAAAGTCGATATGCAGCCAGCGTCCTGAGATCACGTCTCGCTGCCGTTCGCGCACGATGGTGGTATAGACCTCGCCTTCGAGCTCGACCTCGACGAGGGTGGACGAGCCCACATTGCGGAGCGCTTTATGCGCGGTTCGATAATCCATCGTGATGGGGATCGGCTCCTTGAGCTGAGCTCCGTAGAGCACACCGGGGAGCTTACCTTCTCGGCGCAAGCGTCGCACCTTCTTGCCCAACACGTTGCGACGTTCGGCCTGAATGCGTACTCGTTCCATAATTTCCCTTCCTCGGGCGCCTCTCACCCGCGGCCGCGGGTTACCTTCGCCCTTTCTAGGGGGATGGGCCCTGCTGGGCCGAGGCCCAATTGTACTCGGCTTTAAATGTCGCGTCAATGGGGGTAACAGTTGCGTTTTTGAGCGCTTCGCCGAGCTTGGTTTTGGCCTCGCCCTGCGGTAAGATTGGCGTGTTGCCACTCTTGGGCCCAAGGACCGTATGAGTATAATGGGTTGCGGAGCCGTACGGGCGTTTGAGGAGGTACAACCATGAGCAACAAGCCGCGCATTCGCATCGGTGACCGGTGGGTGGGCGAAGGCTATCCCACGTACATTGTCGCGGAAATCGGCATCAATCATAACGGCGATTTGGAGCTGGCCAAACGGATGATCGACGCGGCCATTTGGGCCGGCGTGGACGCGGTCAAGTTCCAGAAGCGCACCCCCGAAATCGCTACACCCAAAGAGATGTGGTACAAGATGCGCGAGACGCCATGGGGCTATATCCCTTACATCGAATACCGCCGCAAGGTTGAGTTTGGGGAAGAGGAATATCGCGAAATCGACCGGTACGCGAAGGAACGCGGTATCACGTGGTTCGCTTCGGTGTGGGATATCCCCTCGGTGGATTTTATGGAAGCGTTCGACCCGCCGGTTTACAAAATCCCTTCGGCCGCGTTGACCGACCACGAGCTCTTGCGTTATGTGCGCAAAACCGGACGCCCGGTGGTCCTTTCTACGGGCATGTCGACCATGGACGAGATCAAAGAGGCGGTCAAGGTCTTGGGTACGGAGAATTTGCTGTTGATGCACACCACAAGCACCTATCCCGCAGACCCTTCGGAGCTCAATTTGCGGGTCATTCAGACCCTGGCTCGCGAGTTCCCTGAAGTGCCCATTGGCTACTCGGGCCACGAGGTAGGCTTGGTCACGACCGCGGTCGCGGTTGCGCTGGGCGCGGTGATGGTCGAACGCCACTTCACGTTGGACCGCGCGATGTGGGGCAGCGATCAGGCCGCGTCGGTCGAGCCCGGCGGCATGGCCAAATTGGTGAAATACATCCGGGTGACCGAGCAGGCCTTGGGCGATGGGGTCAAGCGGGTGTATGAGTCCGAAATCCCCGCGATGCGCAAGCTGCGGCGGTATATCACCAACCCCGCGGTCTTGCGGCGCTTTCGCCCGAGCGGGGGCTCTGAATCCGCTTCGCCCACGTCGTAGCACAAACGCGTATGCGGCGTCGAAAACCCTCTGACACGCGCGGGGCGGTTCGTTCTGGCCGCGCGGGCCGCTGGTTGGTTCAGGGATGGCGTTGGTTTCGCCGTGGCGCGGCCACGCTGGGTTTGTTGCTCGGCGTGTATGCCGCGTGGGTGCACGGGGAGATCTACGCCGCGTCCCGAGGGCGCATTGTGCCTTTGGATGAGGCCCCACCTCGGCCCGTGGCCGTGGTCTTTGGCGCGGCGGTTTATGCCGGCGGACGCCCGAGCCCCATCCTGGAGGACCGCGTGCGAACTGCGGTCGACCTTTATCACGCGGGCAAGGTCAAGAAGCTGCTTATGAGTGGAGATAACCGCACCGTGCATTACAACGAGCCCGCGGCCATGATCGCGCTGGCCCGTTCCCTGGGGGTGCCGGACGAGGCTTTGGCCGCGGACTACGCGGGTCGGCGCACGTATGACACCTGCTGGCGTGCCAAGAACATCTTCGGCCTGGACGAGGTCATCCTGGTGACGCAACGGTTCCACTTGCCGCGGGCCATCTATTTGTGCCGTGCGGTCGGCTTAGACCCCATCGGGGTGCCGGCTGACCGGCGGACCTACCGCGGGCTATGGTGGTTCGGTGGCGCGCGTGAATTCCTCGCCCGTTTGCGAGCCTGGTGGGATGTGCACGTGTGGCCCCCGCCCGTCGTGGGCGGCGAACCGATTCCGCTCTTCCCATGAGCCCGGCTTAGCGGTCTGCGATCAGGCCGAACAGGGTTCGGTTCTCGAACACGGGCACCGCGAACCCAAGGATGTTCGCGCCAGGCTGGCCGGTGGGTCGGACCGCGTAAAAGCCCTGGCTCGCGTCGCGGGTCACGGCCCAACCGCGAGCCTGGAGCCCGGCCACGCTTTGGTCCAGCCAGGCCTGGGCCGGCCCAGCCGCGAGGGGCAGGCCGAAGGCGTACACGCTCCACCGTTGCGCATCGCCGTAGCCCGCGTACGCGAGGCGTAGCGCGCCGAAGACCTTTTGCGGATACCCGACCGGCGCGGGGAGGATGCCGAGCGCGGGCTCTTCGCCCGCGGCCTGGCAAAGGCCCGGGCTGGTGCGCAAGGTGAGCCAGCCGGAGGGCCACAACCGCGCAAGCGCGGCTTGCTCCTCGTGACACAGCGCGCCCGCCAGGATGGGCGTTTCGCCCGGGCTCGCGAGCTCGGGCCAGGGCCCCGCGAGCAGCGCGGGCGCGGCCGCGTGTTGGTCGATCGGGCGCCATGCCCAACCGGTTCGCGAGAGGTGGCCCAGGGCTTCGGAAGCCGAGCCCGCGAGCCGAAGCCCGGCTTCGATTTCGTGACCCGCCACGCGTGCATAGGCCGCGGTCGTGGCTTCGGTCCGGGGCCAGGTTGCGCCCTCGGGGAGCGCGCCCAGGATCACCGTGAGCTCGGGCGGCAAATTCGGGTCGCGCAACACCAGGGCCTGGATCGCGGCTTGCCGCGCGTCGATATCGCTGAGCCTGCCGTGCCAGCGCGGGGCCGGGGATGGACCTTCTTCCCACTCGTACGCGAAGGCCAAAACCGTGCGTGGGCTCCAGGGCAGTTGGGCTGCGAGCAGCGCGCGGCGGCGATCGCCCTTGCGCCAGGCGATCCAGCGCAAATGCGCGCTTGTGC
>JAADEP010000203.1 GCA_013153335.1 Chloroflexota bacterium | reverse complement strand
GATAATTCGCACACAATTTTATACTAGCCGCGGGCTTCCAGCCCGCGGCGCCTGCGACACACGAGCGCGCCCATGGCCTCGGGCCGCCCTGGGAGAGTGAATCTCATCCAGCGCCATCTCAAGGCGCGTTGTGTCTTGCTCAATGGCGGTAGCCCTCTTCATCTCCCCCCGCCCCTTGACCCTTTCTACAACCTTTTCGTGCCCCCTTGGGCACGAAAAACGCGCGGGGCACCCAGGTCGTGGTAAAAAAGCGGGAGCGCGGGCGGGTCAAGCCCGGGCCGCATCCGTGACTCGACAGCCCTGGCCACGGAGGAAGGCATGAACGTGGACGCGCTATATGTGCTCTTGGGCGGGCTCATCATGCTGGAGGGCCTGTTCCTGCCCCAGGGGCTGCGCTGGATCTTCCGGCGCCTGGGCCGACCCGCGCCGCGGCTGCTGCCCCCGCGGGCGATCCAGGCCAAATTCGTGTTGCTCGGCCTGTCCGGGGTGCTGCGGGGCGGCGTGTTCCTCTGGGGATGGCCGCGCGCGTGCCTCTGGCTCGCGGTCGGGCTCATCGGCGCAGCCATATACTTGGGCTGGCGCGGCCTGCACCAATGGCTGCAGGATCTGGCCCGCCTGGCCGCGGAGGAGGGAACCGCACCCGAACAAGCCCTGGACGAGGGAGGATGGCCCCATGACGTATAAACTGGTCGCCTTGGTACCCATGCGGCACCACAGCGAACGCGTGCCCGGGAAGAACTACCGCCCTTTGGCCGGACGGCCTTTGTACGCGTACATCCTCGAAACCCTGCTCGCAGTGCCCGAGATCGAGCTCGTCGTCGTCGACACCGACAGTCCCATCATTATGGAAGGCGTGCGCGCGGCCTTCCCGCAAGTGCGCCTGCTCGAGCGCCCGCCCCACCTGCGGGATGGGCACATCCCCATGAACGACGTGCTGCTGCACGACGTCCAACGCGTGCCCGCGGCCTTTTACTTGCAGACCCACAGCACCAACCCCCTCTTGCGGCCCCAGACTGTCCGCCGGGCTATCCAGACCTTCTTCGCCCATTGGCCTGCGTACGACTCCCTCTTCGGGGTCACGCGTTGGCAAACCCGCCTGTGGACCGCGGACGGACGCCCTTTGAACCACGACCCCAAGGTGCTGTTGCGCACGCAGGACCTGCCTCCCATCTACGAAGAAAACTCGTGCCTCTACCTCTTCGACCGGGAAGGCTTCCTCCGGCGCCGCAATCGCATCGGTGAACGGCCCTGGCTGTTTGAAATCCCGCGGGACGAGGCCGTCGACATTGACGAGGAGATCGACTTTCGCGTGGCCGAGTGCCTGATGCGCGAGCGCGGCACGTCCGAGCAGAACGCGTTATAATCCTCATGCCGCGGCAAGCCCGCGAGCTCCCCATTGCGAGGCCGACGATGACAACCAAGCCGCTGGTCATCCTTGCCCATCCCATGCCCAAAGACTGGGTGGCTCCGCTATATGAGCGCACCCGGGTCGTGGTCGGTCCCGACGGCGTGCCGGGGATTCACCCGAGCCTCGCGCCATACTTCCCCGAGGTGGAAGGGCTGTTGACCTGGCTAACCGACCGGGTGGACGAGGCGCTGCTCGACCAGATGCCCCGGCTCAAGGTCATCAGCAACTACGCGGTCGGGGTCGACAACATCGACGTGGCCGCGTGCACCCGCCGCGGGATCCCGGTAGGGCATACGCCCGGTGTCCTGACCGACGCGGTCGCGGATCTCACCTGGGCGCTCATTCTGGCCGTGGCCCGGGGCATCTTCCCGGCTGCGCGCGACGCGCGCGAGGGCCGTTGGGGGCTGTGGCACGCGACGCGCTGGCTGGGCTACGATTTGGTCGACCGCACCCTGGGCATTGTGGGGATGGGCCAAATCGGCCAGGCTGTGGCGCGGCGCGCGGTCGGGTTCCGCATGCGGGTGATCTACACCAGCCGCACGCCCAAGCCCCACATCGAGGCCGAGCTCGGCGCGCGACGGGTCGACCTCGACACCTTGCTCGCGACGAGCGACGTGGTCTCGCTGCACGTGCCCCTCACGCCCGAGACCCGAGGGCTGATCCGGGAAGCCGAACTCCGCCGGATGAAGCCCACAGCCCTGCTCATCAACATGGCCCGCGGGCCCGTGGTCGACACCCAGGCCTTGCTCCGCGCGCTACAAGAAGGCTGGATCGCGGGCGCGGGGCTCGACGTGACCGATCCCGAACCGCTGCCCGCGGACCATCCCCTGTATCAGCTGCCCAACGTGGTCATCACGCCCCACATCGGTTCCGCGACGTATGGGACCCGGCGAGCCATGGCCGAGCTCGCGGTCGAGAACCTCCTGGCCGGCCTGGAGGGGCGCCGGCTGCCACGCGTGGTCAACCCTGAGGTCTATGAACAGCGACGTGCTTAGCCGCCTCACGTGGCGGGAAGGCTTGCTCTTTTTCGGGCTCCTGCTCAGCCTGCTCCTCGTCTGCGGGACGGGCGCCTGGTGGCTTTGGCAGGACTATCACGCGCAAGCGGGCCCGGGGCAGATCGGGCCGTTCGCCCGACGAGGGACGCCCGACCTGGCCGCGCTCCTCACCGCGCTGCCCGACGTGTCCTTCACCGAAGCAACGCCTGGCCCGCCGTGGGATGGACGTTCGCCCCTGGTCATGCTGCTTTTGGGGGTGGACGACCGGCCCTGGGTCGAGAGCTGGGGCCCACCGCGAAGCGATACGCTGGTCGTGCTGGTCTATGACCCGCAAGGCCCGCGGCTGGGCGTCCTGTCCCTGCCCCGGGATCTGATGGTCGACATCCCTGGATGGCCTGCTTACCCGCAGAAAATCAACATGGCTTACCCGGCCGGCTTCGCCCAAGGCGGGCCCCACGCGGGCGCGCGTTATGCCGCGCAGGTGGTCGGCCAGGTGCTCGACCTCGACATTCCCTATTACGCGGTGGTCAATTACGCTTCGTTCGTCCAGCTGGTGGACGCGATCGGCGGGGTGAAGATCGACGTGCCCCACCCCATGCTGCTCGACACCTATGACCCCCAAACCGGTGCGTACAAGCCCGTACGGCTCAAACCCGGGCGCCAAACGCTGAACGGCACGTTGGCGCTGGCTTATGTGCGCTTTCGGAGCGACGAGCAAGGCGACTTCGGTCGCATGGCCCGCCAACAACAAGTGCTGTGGGCCATGTACCAGCGCCTCCAAGAACCTTGGGTGTGGGAACGCATCGCCGCCCAACTACCCACGATTTACCGCTCTCTGCAAAACGGAATTTGGACCAACTTGCGCGGGCCCGACATGCTACGCCTGGCGTGGCAATTGCGGGACCTACCTGCCCACAACATCCACATGGCCGTGATTGATCAGCACCACGCGCAGGCACAGATGATCAACGGGGTGTATGTGCTCATCCCCGACCTCCAGGCCATCCGCCGGCTGCGGGACCAGGTGCTCTTCGGCCCCTCGAACGCGGGCGCGCCAACCCCACCCCCGGCCGCGACCCCGCGCGTCAGCGCTCCAGCCCCGCCCGCGATGCCGGTCGGCACGCCCACCCCAACGCCGGATTGGTGGCGCTTGGCGCAACAAGAGCAAGCCCGCATCGGCATCTACAACGGTACCCAGGTGCCCGGTTTGGCCTGCCGCACGGCCGCGTACTTGCGCCAATACGGCTTCTGGGTCGTGGACGTCGGGAACGCGAACCAGCTCTATCCAGAGACCGCGATCGAGGTCTGGAACCACAAACCCGCGACGCTGTTCCTCCTCCAGCGCTTGTTCCAGGTGCCGGACCACCGGGTGACGCACTGGCCCCCGAACGCGCAGGCCATCGATTTGGCCGTGTATCTGGGCGCGGATTGGGCCCAGCACAACCCCATCCCCGCGGATGTGACCTGTGCGCAGCCAACCCCGACCCAAAGGTGAACCACGGAGGCAAAGACTTATGAAGGCCAAACTCGGGTTCGCCCTGGTCGTGGTCATGCTGCTCTGGGGGATGGCGGGCTGCCGCGCGGATACGACGGTGCTGGACCCGGCCGCCCAGGCCACCGCGCGAGCGCTCCAAACCTGGATCCCCGCGACCGCGACGCAGCGCGCCGCAGCCCAGCCCAACCCGTACGCGCAGTTGCAAACCGCGCAAGCCCGGGCGACGCAAGTTGCGCGCGAGGCCCAGGCCACCCTCGCGCTGCGGCAAACCCTCGAAGCCCGGCTCCAGGATGCCACGTGGCAGGCCTTCGCGCCGGTGCGCGCGGCCCTGCCCTTTTATGGCGTTGACCCCGCGCTCGGCCGGCCCGGGTGGCTTGAGCCTTACTACGTGCTCCGGGCCGAAGGATATCGCAGCATCGAGTTCGGCACGCCCCATCCCGAAACCGTGATGCAAGACGGCGTGCTGCACGCGGAGGTCACGTGGGATACCAAGTACGGCACGGCCGGCTGCGGTTTCTTTTTGCGCGCGAACGGCGATGACGTCAAGCCAAGCCAATACGTCGTGCTGTTCACGCGCATGGGCTACGGCTTTTTCAGCATCTATAAGGATGGCCAGCTCGCGAACTTGCGGCTGCTCTGGCCCCGGACTCAGGACCGCAAATTCAACTGGCGCAACGGCAGTTCCAATCAGTTCACGGTGGTCTTGCAAGGTCGCCGCATCGCGGTGTATTCGAACCGCACCTTGCTCCGGGAATTCGACCCCAACGAGCCGCCTTCCCTCTATGTGCCCCAACTCACGCCGCCCATCACCCGGATCTCGGACGGCACCCGCGTGCCTCCGTTTTCGCCGCCCCCACCTCCCGCCCCGCCCGAAGACCCTGAGGATGAAGCCGGGCTGGCGTGGTACCGCTCGGCCATGGGCGCGTACATCGAGACCCTGAAGCAGGCCTTCCGAGACTATCTGACTTACCTCAACGACCTCATCGGCCGCGAAACCGACCCGAACCGACGCCAGGCTTTGACCGCCTATCGGGACAAGGTCACCCAAGAGCAAGATCTCATGCTGCGCACCGCGGACGCGGTCCAGGTGTTCATCCAGGCCCCGAATCAAGACCTGAACCTCGGGCCCGGGTTCGCGGGCTTTGTGGCCGCGGCCGAATCGGGCTACGCCCAGTGTGCGTTCCGCGACGCCTGGCTGTGGATCCTCGACCCACCCGCGCCCTAAGGCTTCACCCCAGGTTGACAGGAGCTGATCATGCCCACGATCCTGCTCTCCGCGCCCTACATGATCCCCGAGTATGAGCGGTTTCGCCCTGTGTTCGAGGCGTACGGCCTGCGCGTGATCATCCCGCCGGTCAAGGAGCGCCTCGAAGAAGAGGAGCTGTTGCCCTACGCGGGGTGCATCGACGGCGCCATTTGCGGCGACGATCGTTTCACCGCGCGCGTCCTCGAGGCGAGCGCGCCCCGACTCAAGGTGATCGCGAAGTGGGGCACTGGGGTGGATTCGATCGACCGCGAAGCCGCGGCCCGGCTGGGCATTCAGGTGCGCAATACACCGAACGCGTTCACAGACCCCGTGGCCGATACGGTGCTGGGCTATATATTGGCCTTTGCCCGCGGGCTCCCGTGGCTGGACCAGGCGATGAAGGCCGGCCGATGGGAAAAGCGCATCGGCTACGCGCTCAACGAGCGCACGCTGGGCGTGATCGGCGTGGGCAACATCGGCAAGGCGGTCTTGCGCCGGGCACGAGCCTTTGGCATGCGGCTCTTGGGGAACGACATCCGGCCCATCGACCCCGCGTTTGTGCAGGAAGTCGGGGTGCGCATGGTGCCTTTGGAAGAGCTGCTCGCGGAGGCCGACTTCATCAGCTTGAATTGCGACCTCAACCCCACGAGCTATCACCTCATCAACCGCGAAACCCTGGCCCTGGTCAAGCCCGGGGCCGTGCTCATCAACACCGCGCGCGGGCCCATTGTGGAAGAAGAAGCGCTCATCGACGCGCTGCGCACCGGCAGGCTCGCGGGCGCGGCCCTGGACGTTTTCGAGCGCGAACCTCTACCCCTGGATAGCCCCCTGCGCACGATGCCCAACGTGCTGCTCGCGCCCCACAACGCGAACGCGAGCCCGCGCGCGTGGGAACGCGTGCACTGGAATACGTTGCGCAATTTGCTGGAAGGCCTGGGGCTCCCGACCGACGAGCTCGAAGCGTGGCAGCGCCGTCTGGCCCCGGACCTCGCGGCCCCGTCCGGGTCAGGCGGCCAAGCTTGAGCCCGGGCGACTCGCCCGCGCGCGCAAGCCCGATTTACATGACCTCGGGCGCTTCGATGCCCAGCAACCGCAGCGCGTTCGCGAGGGTCTGCTTGGTCGCGGCCACCAGCCGCAGGCGGAACGCGCGCGTGGTCTCGTCCTCCGCGCTCAAAACCGGGCAGCGGTCGTAAAAATCGTTGAACGCCTGGGCCAGCCGAAAGGCCGCGTTGGTGATGTGCAAAGGCTTGTATTCTTCGGCCGCGCGCTGCACGGTTTGCGGAAAGGCCGCGAGCTCGGAGATGAGCTGGATTTCGGCCGGGTGCAGCTCGTGGGTCGGGGTCACGCTCTCGGGGATGGCGCCCCCCGCGCGGCGCAGCAAACTCGCGCAACGGACGTGCGCGTACTGAATCGTGGGCGCCGCGTTCCCTTTGAAATCGAGGGCCTTTTCCCAGTCAAAGGTCACCGTCCGGGTGTTCTCCCGGGCCAGCATGGTGTACTTCACCGCGCCCAGGGCCACCTGCCACGCGACTTGGTCCTTGACCTCATCCGGCAGGGAAGGGTTCTTCTCTTCGACAATCGCGCGCGCGCGGCGATGGGCTTCGGTGAAGAACTTGTCCAGCAACACCGCGCCCTCGCGCGAGCTCGCGGCCTTAAGGGGGGCCTTGCCCCCGTCGCCTTCCGACGCCGCCGCGCTCGCGGCTATGGATTCGTCCGGCTCGAGCTCAACCTCCTCGGCCTCTTGCACCATGTTGGCCGGCAGAAGGACCAGCTCGTACGCCAGGTGATAAAGCCGGTCGGCCCACGGATAGCCCATGAGCTCAAGGGTTTTGAAGATTTGCTTCATGTACAGGGATTGCCGCACGTCGATCACGTAAATGCTTCGCACCAGGTCGGGGTATTCCTCGAACTTTTTGATCGCCAGCGGCAAGTCTTTGGTCGCGTAGAGGCTCGTCCCATCCGAGCGCAGCACCACGTAGGTGCGATACGTGGGCTTCTCCAGGCCCAGAAGCTCGTCCAGCGGCACAACCACCGGCCCTTCGGGGCGATAGTCCCGGGCTATGCCCATGGGGATGAGCTTCTCTTCCACCAGGGCCTTGCCCGGCTCTTCCATTTCGCTTTCGTAATACACCCGGTCGAAGTGCACGTCCAGAAGGCGGTAAATCTGTTCAAAGCCCTCGATGGACCACTGCCGCGTTTTCTCCCACAAGGCCACGAGCTCAGGGTCGCGCGCCTCCCAGCGCTGGAACAGGGCGCGAACTTCGGGTTCGTATTCGGGGTGCTCCTTGAGCCGCCGGTTGGCCTCGACGTAGAGGTCACTCACCCACCGCGTCTTGTATTCCTCGGGCGGCTCCTCGCCCGGGTGGAACTTGAGGTAATTCCACAACCACTTGATCACGTGCCATCCGATGTCGCCCAGATAATTCGCGCGCACAACGTCGTAACCGGCCGCGTCTAAAATGCGGCAGATGGACTCGCCCAGGATCACGTTGCGCAAATGCCCTACATGGAAGGCCTTGTGCGTGTTCGGCTGGGAAAACTCCACCATCAAACGCTCGCCGCGCCGCGGGGCCCGGCCATAGTGCTCGCCTTGGGTGAGCACCGCGTCGACGACCTGGCGCCCATAATGATGCGGATCGAGATAGATGTTGAGGTACCCGCGGACGGCTTCGGCGCGCACGCCCGGGATTTGTTCCACGACCGGCCGCAAGGCTTCCGCGAGCGCCTGGGCGCGCTGCGGCACCGGGATCGAGAGCCCCTTGGCCCGCACCTCGGCCGCGGCCACGGGGAACAAGGCGAACGAAATGCCCCACGTGCCTTCGCCCGGCGGCTTCGAAAAGCGCCACGTCGCGGGCTCGGGGATGTCGTGCTCGCGCAAATACGCGCGAATGCGGTCCTGCACCATGCGTTGAAGTTGCTCGAGCATTCCGTCCTCCT
>JAADEP010000056.1 GCA_013153335.1 Chloroflexota bacterium | reverse complement strand
ACCGCGGCCATCACGGCGATGCCCAACAGCTCGCGCCCGCGCGCCCGCGGTGCGCGGGGGACCCCGGTCGCGCGTAACCAAAAGGCCAGCCAGCCCACAAGCAGCAATCCGGTATACCAGGACGTTTGCGCGTGGCCGGCTAACGTTTGTAAAGCGAGGAACAAACCCACCTGCACCGCGTCCCGCAACGCCGCGGTGCGGACCCAACGCCGCGCGGCCCACAAAATCCACGGCACCCAGGCGGCCGCCGCGTTCATGCTGAGGAAAATGGCCGAGCGGGTCGCGAGGTAGCCGGACAACGTATACGCGAGCGCGGCGATGCCGGTGGCTGGCGCGCGCCAACCCAATTCGCGACCGAGCGCGACCATACCCGCGGCCGCGAGGAGTAGGTGCAGTACGACCAACACCCCGTGGCCCCAGGCCATGGCCTCAACCCCGCGCCAGGCCGCGAGCACAAAAAGCACCCACGTGGGAGGATAGAACCACGCGCTTTGCAGATTCGCGAGGAGCGGCGCGCCCAGGCCCAGATCCGAATTCCACCAGGGCAGCTGGCCGGTCGCACGCATCACGTGCCAGCCCCATACGCGCCAGGGGATGAACTGAAGGCTCGGCGTGCCCCAAATGGGCGCGCGTCCCCAGGCGAGCAAGGCGCGGCCCCACAGCACGACCGCGACCGCGGGAATGAGAAAGCCCGCGCACCAGCTATCGAGGCGGATGCATCTCTTCCCGAACCGCATGTTCTGTTCCGTCCTCTAGCTGGGTGATCCGTTCGCCGTAGAGTTGCCCCGCGCGGGTGATGGTGTATCGCGCGATGCCGTGCATCGGACCGGGCGCGAACTCGCTTTCCCACGTCAAAACCAGCTGATTGCCTTCCACGTGGCCGCGCCCGCGGAGGATCAGCTCGCGGATAAGCCATACGGCCTCGAACGTGCCGTCTTCACGCCGGGTGAGCACGAACGTACCGCCGTATTTGTCATCCATGACCGGATCGTAACCCTTGACGCGATACTCGCCCCCCAGCGGGGGAAGCGCGTTGGGATCCGCGTCGGGCGCCAAGCCCTGACGGGGCTTCTGACATCCGGCCAAAAGCACCAAGCTGAGGAGCGCGACCGCCCACCATCGCGAAATACCCATGCCGGACCTCCCGGATAGATGCACCGGCCCAAGCCGCCAAGGCCAGCGTAGCCCAATCATACCAGGCCCTTGCGCGAGCCCTCATGGGGAATAGGGCACGAGCCGGGGTACAACAAGCCCGGCCTCCGTTACCCGCGCGTTCTTTCGCAATGGTTGGCCGAATAGGCTGTGGATCGCCTCAAGCTCGGCTAACCGTGCGTTTGGATTTGTTGCAGGGCTGCTTGGAAGGCCGGGATCGCACGGTCCACGTCTTCATCCGTAATGTGGTAATGCGTGACCACCCGGATGGTGCGCGAATCGAGCGCGAGCACCCGCACGCGGTGCGTTTCCAGGGCCTGTCGGAACGCACCCGCGTCATAAGGCGCGTCGAGTTCCACATAGAAGATGTTGGTGCGAACCCGGTCCAGATCCACGTGCAGCCCAGGGATGTTGGCCAGAGCTTCGGCCAGGCGCCGCGCTCGCGCGTGGTCTTCGGCCAGGCGGTCGACCATTTGCGTGAGCGCCACAATGCCGGCCGCGGCGATCACCCCGGCCTGTCGCATGCCGCCCCCAAGGACCTTTCGCGCGCGGCGAGCTTCCTCGATGAAATCCCGATCGCCCACCAGCACGGAGCCGATGGGCGCGGCCAAGCCTTTGCTCAGAGAGAACATCAGGCTATCGGCCGGCGCCGCCAACGCGCGTGCTGGCACGCCGAGCGCGATAGCCGCGTTGAAGATGCGGGCGCCGTCCACGTGCAGGCGCAAGTTGTGCGCGCGGGCCAGATCGGCCACCGCTTGGGTATAGGCGACCGACAGAGGCGAACCGTGGCACAGGTTGTGGGTGTTTTCCAGCGCGACCACCCGGGATCGGGGAAAGTGGATGTTCTCGGGGCGGATGGCCGCGCGGATGTCTTCGAGCCGGAGCGTGCCGTCGGGTTGATTCGGCACCGGTCGCGGGTGAATGCCGCCCAGGGCCGCGATACCCCCTTGCTCAAAAATGTGGATGTGGGAACGGTTACCCAAAATCACCTCATCCCTACGGCCCGCCTGGGCCAGCATCGCGGCCAGGTTCCCCTGGGTGCCAGAAGTGACCAAAAGCCCTGCTTCTTTGCCCAGCATCGCGGCCGCGAGCTCTTCCAGGCGTCGCACCGTCGGATCCTCGCGATACACATCATCGCCGACCTCGGCTTCGTACATCGCGCGGCGCATGGCCTCGGTCGGCTGGGTGATGGTGTCCGAACGCAGGTCAATCCAACCGTTCAGGCTCATGATGCGAATCCTCCTTGGGTCGAGGCGGCGGGTCGGGAAGGAGGGCCCGGACCTGCTGCCAAATACGATCGAACATTTCAGGGGTGAGACGACCGGTTTGGGTGTTTTGTCGGCTGGGATGGTAGGACGCGATCAGCGTGGGCAGCCCAGGCCCGAGGTCATATTGGGCGCCGTGGGCAAACGACATCTTCGGGAGGGCGTGCCCCATCTGTTGGTAAGCCCGTCGCACCCCGTCGAACGCGATTCGGCCCAACGCGACGATAACCTTGAGAGAAGGCTGGAGCAGCTGGATTTCTTCCACCAGGTACGGGAGACATGCGCGGATTTCGGACGCGGTGGGACGATTTTGCGGCGGAACGCAGCGCACCACCGCGGTGATGTACATATCCCGCAAACGCAGCCCATCCCCGCGGTGGTGGGCGACGGGTTGATTGGCGAACCCCGCGCGGTACAACGCGGCGTACAAAAAAGCGCCCGACGCGTCGCCCGTGAACATGCGGCCTGTGCGGTTGGCGCCGTGAGCTCCCGGGGCCAGGCCGACGACCAGCACCCGGGCGTTGTGGTCGCCGAATCCGGGCACGGGGCGGCCCCAATAGGTCTGGTCGCGAAACGCGCGGCGCCTGACGCGCGCGACTTCTTCTCGCCAGGCGACCAAGCGCGGACAGCGCCGGCACGCGGTCACGCGGGCCTCAAGGTCGGCCCAGGGGTCGAGCGCGGTCGGGTTGCTCTCGGAGGTCATCTCGTTAGGATTATACTCCCACTCCCCTCGGCCGCGGGTGGGCCCCACCGCGACGGGTGCACGCAGATGTTGTCGAAACGGTCAAGCGACGAGGGGGAGGCGAAGGGGGGCGCCACGGGTTGGAAGCCCGCGGCTAGTTGGTACAAAATTGCGCGCGAGCTGGCTGGCCCAGCGCGGGGCGTACGGTGGTAGCGAGCGGGTTCAGCCGCCCGCGACGCGGGTCAAGCGCGGGTTCAGCCGCCCGTGGCATGGGCCAAAGCCGCGCTCGCTCGCCGCAGGCGCCGCGGGCTGGAAGCCCGCGGCTAGTATAAAATCACACGCGAATTGCCCGGCCCAACGTGCGGGCGCGCATAACAGACGGCGAGGATAGCGGGCGGGTTCAGCCGCCCGCGGATTATGTGAGGGTTCATCCGCCCGCGGCATGGACCCATGGGCGCACTCGCTCGCCGCAGGCGCCGCGGGCTGGAAGCCTGCGGCGAGCATAAATTTGCGCGCGAATTATTCGGCCCAACGCGCGGCGTGCGGCAGGGAATTTCTAGCGGGCGGGTTCAGCCGCCCGCGAATCAAGCGCGGGTTCCGCCGCCCGTGGCATGGGCTTCTACGAGGTTTGCCTGCACCCACCGCGACGTTCGTATGCGATTGCCCGCGTTCCGACGCGGTGGTATAAGAGGTGCGCGCGGGAGCCCCAATCCCCCGCGGACCGAGGGCTGACGTTATGCGGTGCGCTCGACCTTGGCCGCGTCCGAAGGTTTCTTTGCCCACGTTTTTTGTGCGGGACGTGCCCATCTATGGCGATGTGGTGCTCGCGCCCATGGACGGGATCACCGACCCGCCGTTTCGCGCGCTGGGTCGGCTGCTGGGCTCGGCCATGGCGTACACCGAGTTCATCCACGCGGTGGACGTGCTGCAACGCCCCCAATGGGTTTGGCGCCGGCTGCGCCCCCGGGCTTGGGAAGCGCCCCTGGTGGTGCAGCTTTATGGGCACACGGTCTCGCTTTTGGTCGAAGCCGCGCGCCGCGTGCAGGATCAGCTGGGTCCGGCTATCATCGACATCAACATGGGCTGCCCCGATCCCAGCATTGTGCGCCGGGGCGCGGGCGCGGGGATGTTGCGTTCTCCTCTCAAGATCGCGCGCCTGTTCCGGCGCTTGACCCAAGTCCTCGACGTGCCCGTGACCGCGAAAATCCGCCTTGGGCTGGACGAAGGGTGCAAGCCGTATCGGCTCATCGCGCGCGTGCTCGAAGAAAACGGCGCCGCGCTGCTCGCGGTTCATGCCCGAACGCAAGCTCAAGGCTACCGCGGCCAGGCGGATTGGGAGGCCATCGCGGAGATCGTGTCCCTGGTCCGCATTCCGGTGTTGGGGAACGGCGACGTGCGCACGCCCGAAGACATCGCGCGCATGAAGCGCACCACGGGCGTAGCGGGGGTGATGATTGGCCGAGGCGCGCTCGCGAACCCTTGGCTTTTGGCCCGCTGCCCCCGAGATGCGGTTCCCATTGAGGAAGTGCGCCGCGTTTTGCGATGGCATTTGCGCGCGAACATCCAGCATTATGGGCCGCAGCGGGGGCTGGTGCTCTTTCGGAAGTTCGCCGCGCGCTACCTCGCGCCCTACCCCGCGTTTCAAGCCCGCCGTCGCGCCTTACTCACCCTGGAGGACCCGGTTTCGTTTTTGGACGCGGTGGATGCCGTGCTGGCCGAAGCTGCCGCGTCTGGAACCACGCCGGGGCCGCGCGAGCCTTCGTGAACGCGTGGCCGTCGCACCGCACAGTCGCGCGCGACGCTAGGCAGGCGGGAGCGCGCGCGACCTGGGGCGCTCAAAAGGCGTACAGTTGCATGTCCAGGCCCGAGGGATGACCGAGGATCAAATCCACCACGAGGCGGCCGGTCGCGGGGCCTTGGGTCATGCCCAAGGTGCAGTGCCCGGTGGCGATCACCACATTGCGCACCTCGCGCGCGCGGCCAATATACGGACGCCCGTGGGCCGTACAAGGCCGCCAGCCTCGCCACACCCCGAGGACCGCGCTGGTGTCAACATGGAGGTATTGGTTGGCCGCGTCCATGAGGTGCCGCACCCGCTCCCAACGCAGCCGCGGGTCCATACCGCTGAGTTCGAGCAAGCCCGCGAGGCGAAGCCGATCCTCAAAGACCGTGACCGCGAGCTTGGGCTCATCCAGCAAGAGCGCGACCGGGGGCGCGTTTTCAGGTCGGCGCAGGGTGAGGCTATAGCCTTTGGCCGGTTCGAGGTCGAGGGATATGCCGATGCTTTGGGCCAAGACCCGGGTCCATACCCCGGCTGCCAGCACCACCCAATCCGCGTGAAACACCCCGTGGGTCGTCCAGACCTGGGTCACGCGCGCGTCGTTTCGGCTTAGGTGCAGCACTTCCACGCCTTCGTGAATGCGCGCGCCGTGGTGCCGGGCCCGGTCGGCCAGCGCGTGCACCAGGGCTGCGGGGTCGACGTGCGCGTCTTCGGGGCAGAACACGCCGCCCACAACCGGCGCGCGTACATGGGGCAGCCGCGCGAACACTTCGGCCGGCGGGAGCATATGGGCTTGCAAACCCAGGGCCTGGGCCTCATGGACCAAACGCCGGGTTTCTTCCCAGGCCTCGGGAGTGTAGGCCAGGTGGTAGACGCCCGCGCGGTAAAGGCGCACGGGCAGGCCTTCCTGTTCGACCAATTCTTCATAGAGCTCAAGGCTCAAGCGGCTCAGGGCCAGGTTGTGCGCCCATCCTCGGCGAAACGTCTCCCAGTCGCCGCCCGAGCGGGCAAAGCGCCACAGCCACAGCCAAAACCGCGCGTCCAGCCGTGGGTGGATATACAGCGGCCCGCGGCCTTGGAGCAGCCATTTGAGTCCCTTCCACGCGCTACCGGGCACGGCCAAGGGATGCGAGTCGCAAAGGGTCAGCAGGCCCGTGTTCCCGAACGAGCTCCCAGCCGCGAGGCGATGCCGTTCGAGCAGGGTGACCTGCAAGCCGGCCCGCGCGGCGTAATAGGCCACGCTCACGCCAATAATGCCGCCACCGACGATCAAGACCTGCGTGTGTTGGTCCATACCCCTTCCCCTCATTGGGTTTATTCTACGCCGTGTTCGCGGCCCCAAGTTTCAATGTATTGTTCCAGGTCATCGAAAAACGCGTCGCTGGCGTCCAAAAGCGTGTCCCAAGCTTCGAACAGGCCCAACGCCTGCAGGGCTTCTTCCCACGCGGTGCGCGACGCCGCGGGCGCGTGGGGACTCTGGAGCGCGTAGGTCCAGGTCCACAAAAAGAGATACAGGGCTTGCGCTTCGGGCGGATGGGCCAAAAGCGCGTCCAGGCCGGCCTGGTAATAGGCCAGACGGGCCGGGTGCACGTGCTCGGCATCGGCCTGCGCGATTTGGTCCAGGGCCTGACGCCATCGGGGGCGCCATTCCGCGAGGGTGGTTTGCATGCCTTCGCGGGCGCCAAACGCGCGCAAGAGCCCGGGTACCCACGCGTCACGCTCCAGCAGCGCGGCTTCGGCCGCCCATTGCAGGGTGAAGCGGCGCAACGTGAGCCGCCGTCCCTGGAGTGTGGCAATGGCCAAGGTCGCCCAACGTAAGCTGTCGAGGTGTTGCAGCCACGTTTCGGGTTGGTGCGGATCCGCGGACAGCAAAGCTTGCCATTGGGTCCGCGCGCGGTCGATGGCCTTCCACGCGCGTTCGTACGCGACGTCGGGGCTGTGAAAGCGGCTGCGCACCCCGGACTGGACGAAGTCGAGGAAGTGTTGCGGGTCCCACAGGGGTTGCGCGTAAAAAACCTCGCTGCCCATCTCCGGCTCGAGGCGCAGCCGCCGGGGCGGCTCAAAGCGGTCCCGGGGGTAGTGCCGAATATCGAGATGCACCCCCCGCACAATGGGCCGGATCTCGCGAGGCTGCGGCGGCTCCAGGTTGTAGATGCAAACAATATCGATATCGGTCAACCCGCCGAACAGGGGCTCATCAGTCAGCAGCGAGCCTGTGAGATATACGGCCAGGAGGTTCAAATCGCGCGTTCGACTTTCAACATAATCTTGAGCCCAGCCGAGCAAACGTTTGGGAGTGAGCCGCATACGAGCCTCCACGAGCGGTTAGGCGCGCGAGTCGCCGTCCTCCCCCAAGGGGAGCAAAGGTTGATAAGGTGCGAGCCCCAGGGCCCGTCGGATCTGGTCTTCAATGAGGTCCAGATGTCCATCCACCGCGACGAAATCCAGCGGGTCGGTGTCGATGGTCAAGACGGGGATGTCCCACGGTTGGGTGAAGAGCTCGTCGTAAGCCTGCGCCAGGGCCTCGATGTAGGACCGGGGCATGTTACGTTCGTAAGGCCGGTCTCGCAAGGCAATGCGATACATGAGGGTATCGGGCGACGCGCGCAGATACACGATCAGCGTGGGGCGGGGCACGCGTTCGGCCAAGACTTCATAAACCCGGCGGTACATGTCCAACTCGTCCCCTTGCAACGTGAGCTGCGCGAACAAAGGGTCTTTGGCGAAGATGTAGTCGCTGATGACCGCGTGCCCTTGGGCCAGATGGGTTTGGATCGCTTGATGCTGGCGATAGCGACTCAAGAGGAAGAAGAGCTGGGTTTGGAACGCGTAGCGCTCAGGGTCCTGGTAGAACTTGGGCAAAAAGGGGTTCTCATCAAAAGCCTCTAAGACCAGCGTGCCGCCCAAGCGGGGTTGCAACATCCGGGCCAGGGTGGTTTTCCCCACGCCGATGACGCCTTCGATGGCCAAATAGAAGGGTTGGGTCATGGTCGCTGGCTCCGTCCCAAGGTGCGTTTTGACTCCGCCGTCCCGGGTTAGCCGCCGCCGAAGGGGGTGCGGGTCGGGGACGGGGTTGCGGTCGGCCAAGCTTCGGGCCCGATGGGCGTGGGGGTCGGCGTCCCCCCGGCCGGAGAGGCTGGGGCTGTGGCGGCCGCGTCCGCGTTTGTGGCCGAGGGTGTTGGGGTGACCGGGGCTGGGGTGGGCGTCGGCGT
>JAADEP010000133.1 GCA_013153335.1 Chloroflexota bacterium | reverse complement strand
AATACATCATCGTGGGCCAGCTCGAGCGCGCGTACTACCCCGGCCCGGGCCTCGACAAATTCGACCAGTGGAACGGCCAGCTTTGGGACCGAGTCTTCCAGCAAGGCGAGACCGCCATCTATCGGGTGCGCGCGTCCGTGCTCCCAGCGCTCCCGTGAGTCCGACGAGGCCGACCGTAGACTCACATTCGCAAATCCGCCCATGGAAACCTAAGCCCCCTGTTTTCGGAGGCCAAGATGTCCAAACCCGAAATTGCTCACGAAACGCCCGCGCTCCCCAAGCGCATTTTGCCCAGCCTGCTCACGACCGCGAATTTGTTGGCCGGGTTTGTCGCGTTGATCGCGACGGTCGAAGGTCGCTACGCGCTCGCGGCCACGGCCATCTTCGCGGGCATGGCCTTTGACATCCTCGACGGTCAGGTCGCGCGGATGGTCGGCTTGGCCAGCACGTTTGGTGTGGAATACGATTCTTTGGCCGACGTTATCACCTTTGGCGTCGCGCCCAGCTTGTTGGCCTACGTGAGCCTGCTGCGGCCCTTTGGCCGCTACGGTTGGCTGGGCGGGTTTTTGTTCGTGGTTGCGGCAGCCCTGCGCTTAGCCCGGTTCAACGCGCAGGCCTTGCGCAGCGACGCGGCAGACGAAGAACCGCTGCCGCACTTTGAGGGCCTGCCTACCCCCGCCGCCGCGGGAACCGTGGCCGGGCTGGTTTTGTTCGCGGTCACGCGGCCCCATCCCCCGCGCGTGCTGGTGTACGCGGTGCTGATCGCGATGTACGTGCTGGCCGCGCTCAAAGTCAGCCGGGTGCCCTATGGGCATATGAAACATGTCGACGTGCGGGCCTACGGCCTCATGCGCGTGATCGCAGCCTTTGCCGCGCTTTTGGCCTTCGTCATCGCGGTGCCCGAAGTGGCCCTCCCCGTGCTGTTCGTGAGCTACACCCTCTCGGGGCCCATCCGGGTGCTCTTGCACAAGCTGCGCGGTCTATGGGCGCGGATGTGAAGCCTGTGCTACAATCACACCAAGCGAAACCCGCGAAGGACAAAGCTTGAGGAAAGGACCATGACCCCGGCTGACCCTCCTGCCTTCCCGGAACTCGACGCCGCGCGCGTTGACGAACGGCTGCGCACGCTGACCGAGGCTGTCGCGGTATCGGGGGACGAAACCCCTGTGCGACGTTATGTGCTCTCGGTTTTGCGCGAGCACGGCTGGGCGTTCGACGTGGATACCATGGGCAACGTTTTAGCCCATCGCCCGAGCGCTGACCCGGCTGGGCTGCGCGTGCTCTTGGCCGCGCACATGGACGAAGTAGGGCTGATGCTGCTTCCTGAGGATGACGCCGGGTTTTACCGCCTGCGGCCTGTGGGCGGGCTTTCCCCGCGCGCGGTGTTGGGCCAGGCCTTTTGGGTCGGGCCGGATCGGGTGCTGGGCGTTGTGGGCCTGCCGCCCGTGCATTTGCACCAGGGCCAACAGGCGTTCCCCGATTGGGATAATTTGCGCTTGGATGTGGGTCCACGGCCCGAAGGTCGGGTCGCGGCCGGGATGCGCGCCGCGTTCGCGACCACGTACCGCCAAGAGGGCGACGCGCGTTTCGGCAAGGCCTTTGACGACCGCGCCGGGGTCGCGCTGCTGCTGGAATTGCTGTCCCACGTCCCGGAGACCCTGGATCTGTGGTTTGCGTTCACGGTGCAAGAAGAGGTGGGTTTGCGGGGCGCGCAGGTCGCCGCGTACCGCGTCAATCCCGACGTGGCCATCGCGGTGGATTGCACCCCCGCGCGCGATATTCCTGGCCTGCGCGGGGAGGAGAACCCCGCGTATAACGTGCGCGTTGGGCAGGGCCCCGCGCTTTATCTGGCGGATCGACTCACCATCAGCGACCCGCGGCTTTTGCGCCACGCACACCGTTTGGCTTTGCAATACGGCCTGCCGTTCCAATTTCGCCAGGTGGGCCAGGGCGCTACCGACGCGGGGGCCATGCACGTCCAACGCTCGGGCATCGCGAGCCTGTCGATTTCGGTCCCGGCTCGGGGCATTCACGGGCCCATCGCGCGCATGTCATGGAACGATTGGCTGCACACGTGGCAGTTGTTGTGGCTCTTGTTGCACACTTTGAGCCGTGAAGTACTGGAGGCGCTATGAGTCTGCTCGCCGATTTGCTCGCGTTGGCCGCGTTGGACGCGCCGCCTGGGCGGGAAGACGCGGTGCGGGACGCGGTACGTCGTGCAGCGGAAGCCCATGGCTTTTCGGCCCGCACGGACGCGTTGGGTAATCTTATTGTGGGGCCGGACGAGCCGCGGCTCGCGGTGTTCGTGCCTTTGGACGAAATTGGCTTTGTGGTGCACGCGCAAGGCGAAGGAGGGTTTTGGCGCGTCGCGCCCTTAGGGCCGGTCGCGGCCCGGGTCGCGGCCTATCAGCCCGTCCGCTTCTTGGACGGTGGGCACGCGCTGCTGGTCCCTGAGGCCGATGCCCCCGAGGCCCTGCGTTGGGAGCATTTGCTCGCGGACGCGACCAGCCCGCTCACTTTGGCCGCGTGGGGGGTTTGGGACACGGCCCCGCGCATGACCCACGACGGCGCGCTGGGCAAGGCCGTCGCGTCCCGCGCGCTGGTTGCGATCGCGCTCCAGCTTTGGGAGGTGCTTTCCCTTCCCGATGAGGTCACCTTTGTGTTTGCGGCCCGCACCTGGACGCCTGGGCACGGCGAAGGCCCGGCCGCCTATGGACTGCGCCCGCGGCAGATGTTGCGGCTCCGCCCTGCGCCGACCCAAGACCGGCCCCCGCGGCGACCAGGTGGCCTGACCCTGGGCTCAGGGCCGGGTCTGGCCTTGCGCGACGAAAACCGTTTGGCCGACGCGCGGCTTTTGGCCTGGATGGAAGACCTCGCGCGGGAAGCCGAGCTCCCCTGGCAAGCTTTTGTGCCCACGGAGCGCACCTGGGTCTGGACCTCCGCGCCGCGCGTGGCCGAAGGGGTACCGACTTTGACCGTGGTGCTCCCCACGCGCTATTTGACATCACCTTATGAGCGCATCATGACTTCTGATGCCGAGGCTTTGCTCGCGTGGCTGAAGGCCGCGCTTACCGCAGTTGCCCGTGCGCCTTACTCCTAAACGCCCTATGCCGCTTGTACGCTTCTTTTCCTTTGGGGACCGCACGAACAACAAGGCTGGCGAACGCCGCCTGCTGGCGTGGGCAGGGCTTCTGCTCATGCTGGGTGGATGGATTCTAGCCGGGTGCCTCGCACCGACCCATCCACCGCCCCAATCCTTCACGCCAACCCCGACACACCCCTTGCAACCCACCGCGACCCCCACACCCACGCCGCCTCAAGACTTGCGCGTGTGGGTTCCCGCGCCTTTGTTCCCGAGCGAGCAGCGCGCCGCGTGGACCAGTCTGCAAGGCCAGGCCCGCGCGTTCGAAGCCACTACCGGCGCGCGCGTGGATCTCCGCCGCCGCGGGGTCTACGGCCCTGGCGGGATGCTAACCGTGCTCGTGCCGGCGCGGTTGGCCGCGACCGCCACCACGCCCGACGTACTGCTCGTACCGCACGATTTGCTCGAAGCCCTGGTGACCAAGGCCGCGCTCCCGCCGTTGCCCGAACCCCTGGCGTTACGGCTTCGCCACCGGGCGGATTGGTATCCTTACGCGCGGCGGGCCGGCCATTTGGTCGGCGTGCCCTATGGCCTGCCTATCGGAGGCGAAACTGTAGTCCTGGCCTGGCCCCAGACGAGCGACGCGCCCCCGCCGGCCACGTGGGCCGAATGGCTGCGCAGCCCGGTGCCATGGAGCTTCCCCGCGCGCGATCCCTACGGCTGGGCCTATATGGCTTTCTATCGCGCGGCCGGGGGCACGTGGCACGACCGCGCAGGAGGACGGCCAACCCTCGACGCGGAACCCTGGCAGCGCGCGCTCGAGTTCCTCGTGCAAGCCCAGTGGCAAGGCACGCTGGTGCCCGAGGCCCGGGCCCAAACCAGTTTTGCCATGCTCCCTGGGCCGGCCGCACCGCCCGCACAAGTGACCTGGAGCCGATACGCCAACCTCAATCCCGATTGGAGCTGGGCTCCCCTCCCCGGGCCCGAGGACGAAGCCGTGCCCCTCGCGCGGGTGTATGTGTGGGTGGTTTTGACCACCGACCCGCAACGCCGTCCTTTGGCCATTCGCTGGGTTGAGCAGGTGACCCGCGCGGATTGGCTCGCGCCTTGGCTGGGCCAACTGGGCTTGTGGCCTGCCCAGCCCGGGCTCTCGACTTCGGCTTCGACCGCGGGGCTGGACGCGTACTTAAGCCGGGCCGAAGCCTTCCCGCGCATGGATCATCTCTTCCCCTGGGGCCACGCGTTGAGCCTCGCGGGGCAAGAGGTGTTGGAAGGGCGTCTTACGCCTCTGGAAGCCATCCCCCTGACCGAGCAGGCCCTTGGGCCCCCGCCTGAGGTCGAACCCCAACCCGAAGGCACGGGCACGCCGAGCCCGGCGCCGCCCGCGCCTCGGGGCAATGAACCTTGACCATCAGGAGGCTTGCGTGGCCGAACCGCGGCGGATGTCCCCCTTCGAAGCTCATCTGCGACGAGCGCTCAAACTTTTGCGCTGGCGCTGGCGCCGCTGGCAAACGGCACGGCGCTACGGCGCGCAGGCGCTCGCGGCCGCGCCGCGGCTGTTCGGCAACGCGCAAACCAAGGCAGGCTCGCATTTGTTGCACCAGGTCCTTCTGGGCTTTCCGCACATCGGCCCTTTTGTGGATCCCGGCATGCCTCCGGTGAACCGATACGAAGACAACCGAAAGCTCCCGCCGGCCGCGGTGCAGAAAAATTTGCGGCGCTTGCAGCCTGGCGATGTCGCGTATGGCTATCTCCCAGGCCGAGAGCCCTATCTCTCGTGGCTGTCCAGCCCGGGTTGGGCGACCATCCACATTATGCGTGACCCCAGGGATTTGGCCGTTTCGCATGTGTTTTACATTGCAGATATGCAGCCTTACCACGATTGGCATGAGTATTTCAACACGGTGGCCACACAACTTGAGGAGCGGCTGCGCATTGTGATCGCGGGGCATCGGGTCGGGGACTTGTGGTTTCAAGACCTGCGTAGCCGGTACGAGAGCTATATGGGGTGGCTTCGACAGCCTGGGGTCTTGGTCGTGCGCTTCGAGGACCTGCGCTTGCGCCCCCGCGAGGCCTTGCGAGACATCCTTCACTTCGTCCGCTCGCGCGGGGATTGGCCCTTGGCGGTTTCGGAAGAGGAGGCCTTGGATCGACTCCAGGCCGCGATTCAGCCGCACAAGTCGGGCACCTTCCGCCGTGGTCAACCGGGCAACTGGCGGGAGTATTTCACGCCCGCGCTCAAGGACTTGTTCAAACAGGTCACGGGCGATCTGCTCATTGAGCTGGGCTATGAGCAAAATCACGACTGGTAGCGCGGCGGGGATGCAGCCATGGGCGAGCCGTGTTGTTCGGTGATTATCCGAGCCTATAACGAAGAGCGCCATATTGGGCGCTTGTTGGAGGGGATCCTGCATCAAACGCTGAAGCCCGAGATCATTTTGGTCGACAGCGGCTCGACCGACGCGACCGTGGCCATCGCCCGGCGGTATCCCGTCCACATTGTGCATATTTCGCCCGAAGCGTTCACCTTTGGCCGCGCGCTCAATGTGGGCATTCAGCACGCGCGCGGGCCGTTTATCGTGAACGCGAGCGCGCACGTGTATCCGGTCTATCCCGATTGGCTAGAACGCTTGCTCGCGCCCTTTGCGGACCCGCGCGTCGCGGTCACGTATGGCAAGCAGCGGGGCACGACGACCACGAAGTTCTCCGAGCATCAGATTTTCGCGACCTGGTTCCCCGATGGCCAAGGGCCGCGCGTGCAGGACCATCCTTTTTGCAACAATGCGAACGCGGCGATCCGCCGCGCGCTTTGGGAGCAGCATCCTTATGACGAGTCCCTGCCCGGGCTGGAAGACCTGGCCTGGGCCAAGTGGGCCATGGAACAAGGCTATCGTGTGGTGTACGTGCCCGAGGCCGAAGTCATCCACGTGCACGATGAGACCTTTCGCCAAATCTACAACCGCTACCGTCGCGAGGCGATGGCCTTTAAACGCATCTATCCCGACGCGCGCTTTACGCTGAGCGATTTTGCGCGGCTCTTTTTGTCGAACGTAATCAGCGACTGGTGGCATGCCTGGCGCCAGGGGGTATGGCGTCGGGTTTGGTGGGAAGTCGTGCAGTTCCGCTTCTGGCAATTTTGGGGGACCTACCAAGGCTATCGTCTCGCCCATCGTCCCTTGACCGACCAGCTGCGCCAGACGTTCTATTATCCGCGGCGGCTGAACGACCGTCCCCAACCCTCCCGCCGGGATGTCGCGCCCATCCGCTATAATGAATAAAAAAAGGCGCCCGGACGGGCGCCTAGCGAACTTGCCCTGGTGTAAGTTCAGGCCTGGGACGCTCGCTTCTTGTCGGCCAATTCCGCGGCTTTGAGGGTGTTTTGCAAAAGCATCGCGATGGTCATCGGGCCCACGCCGCCAGGCACCGGCGTGATCGCGCCCGCGACTTCCTTGACCTCGTCAAAGTCGACGTCCCCGACCAAACGATACCCCTTCTTCGCGGTTGGGTCGTCGACCCGGTTGACCCCCACGTCGATTACCACCGCGCCGGGCTTGATCCAGTCGGCCTTGACCATACGCGGTCGGCCTACCGCGGCGATCACCACATCCGCCTGCCGCGTATGCGCGGGGATGTCCTTGGTGCGCGAGTGGCAGATGGTCACGGTGGAATTCGCCCGAACCAGCAGCAGGGCCATGGGCATGCCCACGATGTTCGAGCGACCCAACACCACAGCGTTCGCGCCCTCGAGGTCCACCCCGGCCTCTTTCAGCAGGACCATCACCCCGGCCGGTGTGCAAGGCACAAAGAGCGGCTCGCGCCCCTTCTGCGCCAACCGACCGATGTTGATGGGATGAAATCCGTCCACGTCCTTTTCAATGCTGATTTTGCTCAAGACCCGTTCTTCATCCAAGTGTTTGGGCAGCGGCAATTGCACCAAAATGCCGTGCACCCTGGGATCGGCATTGAGCTGCTCGACCAAGGCTTCGACCTCTTCTTGCGACGCGTCCTTGGGCAGGTGATAGCCAAAAGACTCAATGCCGACCTCGGCACAAGCCTTTTGCTTCATGCGCACATATGTCTGAGAAGCCGGGTTGTCGCCGACCAAAACCGTGGCCAAACCCGGTCGCGGCAGGCCCTTCGCCACGCGCTCGTCTACCTTGCGCTTGATCTCCTCACGAATGCGGGCAGCAATGGCCTTACCGTCGATAATCTTTGCGGTCATGGATCTCCTCCGAAGTCCGATTTTCCGCCCCTCATCATACCCCAAGCCCGCCAATTGGGGCAAGTGAGTATTGGCAGCGACCTCGACGCATTCGCTCGCCTAATTTGCTTGAGAACGCTTCGATACCGCTCCACGACATCCGGTATAATCGCTACACCATGGCGCTTGTTTGGGGAACTGTTGCGTTTCTTTTCTTGGCCGCGTTGGCCATTGGCGTTTTGGGCTGGTGGCGTCCGTGGCTCAAGGCGTCTTGGTGGGTCGCGGGCGCGGCGCTTTCGTTGGTCTGGTTGACTTGGGTCGTCCAGGTCCCGCAAACGTCGGTGACATGGACCTGGATGCCGGAAGCCCTTAGCCCTTATGTCCACTTGCTCTTTACGCCAGAGCGTTGGGCCCTGGCCCTGCTTGTGCTCACGGCTTCGTGGGCTGGCTGGGCCTTGGCCGCGTATCACGCACGCGGGGTCACAAGCCCAGGCGCGTGGATATTGTGGCTTGGGTTTACAGCTCTGGCTTTGCTCGCGGTGCTGGCCGCCGGATCTTGGGCATGGCTTTGGGCGTGGGCCCTCATCGATAGCGCTGTGTATGGCATGGAAGTATGGGCCGCGCCCCAAGCACGCGAGCATGCCGCCCGGCGTTGGGCTTGGCGCGCGGTCAGCGGCCTCGCACCGTGGCTGGCTTCCTTCCTGCCCGAAGGGCAGGCGTACACCTTATGGGCGGCCGCGGTTTTCGCTCGCGCCTGGGTCATGGATCCGCCCGCGCGGCGAGGGCGTTCTCCGGTCCTCTTGGGCCCTGGCGTATGGATCATGGTGTTCCCGTGGTGGCTGAGTGTGTTGCCGCTCTTCCAGATGCGCATACCCGGTTCGACAAGCGCCTCAGCTTATGGGCTCCTCGGGTTGGCTTTGGTACTCTTCGCGCTGCGTTGGCTGCTGGCTCCTGGTTT
>JAADEP010000215.1 GCA_013153335.1 Chloroflexota bacterium | reverse complement strand
GGCTGTTGGGCCCTGGCTCGTCCTCCGTTTGGCGCGCGCCGCCAGCGGCGAGGTCAATCGTCATCGTCCGCCAAAAATATGTACCAGAACGTTGCGGGCTTAAAGTCGTCGCATCGTTCCCGTCCGCTTATCTGACAGATAAACGCAAGGTATCCCTCAATGCTGGCTTTTTCGTTCGCGAACCAGGTCAAAGCAACGGTTTCGTCGTCGCATCCTTCGCGGTTGAAAAAGATGATGGGTATTGGCCTCTTGAAGTGAGCCCGGATGACCGGCTGCAAACGCCGCGCCACGCGCAGACACAATTTGTTGAACTTGACGATAAGCTCCAAATCGTCCTCGAGGGTTGCGTCCGGATGGTCGGCTTCCGATTCTGCCCGCTCGTGTAAGCCCAGGGAGCGTACCCAGGCGTCACGCAAAGCCAGTCCTATTGGGTCAATGTAGTCCCCCTTGAAGCTGGGATACTCACATCCCACGGTCGCGTACGTGGTGAAATCCCAAAACGCTCGACACCACAGGGCTTCCATCTCGCTGCTCGCTTTGTTTTGCTGGAAGCAGCTCCCCACATGGGCAAGGCGAAGGCACGCGGCTGGCAGGTCTACATCCGCATCACCCGGCGCGTGGAGTCGCGCATGGGCCCACGTATTGCGAAGGAGGCGGACCATCGGACGCCTTAGGTCGTCCTCCACGTTTTGGATCTCGAGACCGATCGCGTAAATCCCTGCTCGCGGGTCCCAGGATTGAATCGCCCGCGCGAAGTGGGCGAAACAGTATTCCTCAAACGGATGCGGTTGCGTTCGGCGCGGCATGGGAGCGCTACTCGACAGGTTGTTGGCCTACCCCATCCTTCCCCCACATCCGGACCCAGGACCGATCCCGCACAAGCCGCTTCCGTGGTTTTCGCGAGACCTCGACCGCAGCAGACCCCGTCATGCGTTAGGATGACGCGGCCAGGCTGTGCGCGCTGGGCAATCCCCCGGCGGGTTCGGCGAAAAGGGCCGCGCGCACGACCGCCCACGCGACCACCTCCGCAGCCCACGCGCCGATGCTCATCGGGTCGGCCGCGCGCTCGCCCGTCGCGAGGACGAACAGCGTATCTCCGTCCCAGGGCGTGTGCGCGGGGCGAAGGGCTCGCGCGAGGCCATCGTGGGCCATGTGTGCGACGCGCAGGGCCGCGTCGTGGGTGAGCCGCGCGTTGGTGACTACCACGCCGATGACCGTATTGGTGCGCGCGGCGAACGCGGCCGGGCCCTGCTCCGCGCGTTGCGCGAGCACGTGCAACGTGTCCGCGAAGCCGCCTTGTTGCGTGCGCGCACCCGCGAGGATGTGGCCTGTGGTGGGGTGAACCACGTCACCCAGGGCGTTGACCACCACCAACGCGCTGACCCGTATCCCCTGGCCGAGCTCCACGCCCGCGATGCCCTGCCCGGCCTTCATCGCGCCCGCCATGCCCAAGATTTTGCCCACGCTCGCGCCCATGCCCGCGCCCGCGTTGCCTTCGGGCGGGCGTTCGCGCCGCGCGTTCGTGACGCATTGCTGCCCCATGGCTACGGTGGGCGCTTGGGGCTGGCCGAGCGCGAGGTCGAAGATGACCGCAGCTGGCACAATGGGCACGCGCGCGACCCCGGTGTCAAAGCCGACGTTCTGCTCGGCCAACGCTTGCATCACCCCATCGGCCGCGCGCAGGCCAAAGGCCGAGCCCCCGGTCAGGACCACCGCGTGGGCTTGCTGCACCAGCCGCGCGGGGCCTAACGCGTCGGTTTCCCGGGTACCGGGCGCGCCCCCGCGCACATCCACTGCGGCCGTCGCGCCCTCGGGCACGAGCACGGCCGTGCAGCCCGTCAGGGCCTGCGCGTCGTGGGCTATGCCGACCCGCACCCCATCGATATCCGTGGGCGCGACGTCGTACGCGGGCAGGGGCACGCTCACGCTCATGCCTCGGCCTCCCCCAACAGGCCGTCCAAGAAAGCCTCAGGGTCAAACGGCTCGAGGTCCTCGGGCTTTTCGCCCAACCCCACAAATAGGATGGGCAGGTCGAGTTCCCGGCGGATGGCAAAGGCCATCCCGCCTTTGGCTGAGGAATCGAGCTTGGCCAGGATCACCCCGGTGACGTTGACCGCGTCTTTGAACGCGCGCGCCTGCTGGAGCGCGTTTTGCCCTGTGGTCGCGTCGAGCACAAGCCATACGTGGTGCGGCGCGCCAGGATGCGCCTTGCCCGCGACGCGGTAGACCTTCTTGAGCTCCTCCATGAGGTTGTACCGCGTGTGCAACCGGCCGGCCGTGTCGACCAGCACCACATCGATCCCGCGGGACTGGGCCGCGCGGATCGCGTCGTAGGTCACCGCGCCCGGGTCCGAGCCGGGCTGATGCGCGATCACGGGGACGCCCAGCCGGTCGCCCCAGACTTTGAGCTGATCGATCGCGGCCGCCCGGAAGGTATCGGCCGCGGCCAGAAGGACCGAACGGCCTTCGTTCAAAAAGCGGTGCGCCAATTTGGCGATGGTCGTGGTTTTGCCCGAGCCGTTCACCCCGACCACCAAAATCACCGTGGGCTGGTCAGGGAACTCGATCCGCGGCGGTGGGGTGAGGTAGCGAGCCAGCTCCTCCCGAAGCAGCTGTTGCAGCTCATCGGTGCGGGTGACGCCCTCTTTGCGCACCCGTTCCTTGAGCCGATCCAGCAGCTCGAGGGTGAGGTCCACGCCCAGGTCGGCCTGGATGAGCAACGCTTCGAGGTCGTCCCAGGTTTCGTCTGTGATCTCGGTCGCGCCCAACATTTGGGCAATGCGGCCAAAGGTGGTTTTGCGAGTGCGGGCGAGCCCTTCGCGCCATTTTCGGAATAAATTGCGCATCGCATCCCTCCGGTTTGGGGTTTGGCCTCCCTTTTGGAGTGTACCACGATGTGCTCAGAAGCTGGATGGCCTGCCTGCGAGACGGGTGCACGCAAATGTCGTAGAAATGGTCAAGTGGCGAGAGGGAGGTGCAAGGGGGTGTCGCCATTGAGCAAGATACAACGCGCCTTGAGATGGCGCTGGACGAGCTTCACTCCCCCGGGCGGCCCGTAGCCACGGGCGCGCTCGCGTGCCGCCGCAGGCTGGAAGCCCGCGGCTAGTATAAAATTGCGCGCGAACTGGCTGGTCCAGCGCGGGCGTGCGGTGATGAATTTTTCGCGAGCGAGCAGGCGGGTATTTCTAGCGGGCGGGTTCAGCCGCCCGCGGCGTGGGCTTCTGCAAAATTTGCCTGCACCCCTTAGCCTTTCCCATTCGTATAGCCCTGGATGGGTGCGGACGACGCGTTGCTTGACAAGGGACGGACGCGGCTTTAGGATACGCCCAAGCCGAACACCCTGGTGTTGGGCCAAAGTTTGCACGGTAGGAGGCGCCCATGATCGCCCGCCTTTGGCGTGGACGCACTCGGTTGCAGGACGGGGACGCGTACACCGCGTTTCTCAAAGCGCGTGCCATCCCTGACTATCAACAAACCGAAGGGTTCCTTCAATTGGTGTTCTTGCGTCGCCCGGTGGGGGATGAGATGCATTTCCTGCTTATCACGTTTTGGACCGATTGGGAAGCGGTCAAGCGGTTCGCGGGCGAAGATTACGAGAAGGCCAAGTACTATCCCGAGGACGCGCGCTTTTTGCTCGACTTCCCTGAGACGGTGGAGCATTATGAGGTGTTCGCGGTCGAACCGCCCTGGGTAACAAACCCTTCGGGCCGTGAGGCGCATGACTTAGGCTTGGGGCCGCAACCCAGCTAGGCCGGGGGGCACGCAAAGGTTGTAGAAACGGTCAAGCGACGAGGAGGAGGTAAAGAGGGCTGTCGCCGTTGAGCGCCGCCGCGGCTGGTAGCCCGCGGCTAGCATAAAATTGCGTGCGAGCTGGTTGGCCTAGCGCGGGCGTGCGGTGGTGAATTTGTAGCGGGCGGGTTCAGCCGCCCGAGGGCCAAGCGCGAGTTCCGCCGCCCGCGAATCCCCGCGCCTCGCGGCCATGGGCGCGCTCCCGGGTCGCGGGCGCCGCGGCTGGAAGCCCGCGGCTAGGATAAAATTACGCGCGGATGGTTCGGCCCAACGCGCGGGAACGCATGGCCGACGGCGAGGATAGCGGGCGGGTTTCGCCGCCCGCGGCATGGGCCATGGCGCCGACAAGATTTGCCTGCACCCGCGGGCCGGGCGGCCTCTCCCGCCGCGAAGGGGCTGAGGGAGGCCATGGTATAATTCGCACAGCCTTGTGGCGCGTGTCCCAGGGGGCCTTATTCTTGGTGATTGGAGGGTTTTGTTGAACTTCAACCCCCTGCGCTGGTTATTTGGCCTTTTTGCCCTGGATATCGGCATCGACCTGGGCACCGCGAATACGTTGGTTTATGTGCGGGGTAAGGGAATTGTGCTCAACGAGCCGTCCTGGGTTGCGCTGGATAAACGCACCCGGCGGCCTTTGTATGTCGGCAGCGAAGCCAAACGCATGGTTGGCCGCACACCGCAATCGCTGCAGGTGGTGCGCCCGGTGCGCGATGGTGTGATCGCGGAATTCGAGATCACCACCGCGCTGTTGGAATACCTGATCCTCAAAGCGCATGAACAGAGCTTTGTGCCCTTCCCCCGGCCCCGGGTCGTGGTCGGCATCCCGGCAGGGGTGACCGAGGTAGAGATGCGCGCGGTGTATGACGCGGCCTTGACCGCGGGCGCGCGCGAGGCCTATCTCATTCCCGAGCCCTTGGCGGCGGCGTTGGGCGCGGGCTTGCCGATTCAGGATGTAGAAGGCACGATGATCGTCGACATCGGCGGCGGCACGACTGAGGTCGCGCTGCTCTCGATGGGCGGGATTATTGTGGCCCGTTCTCTGCGTGTAGCCGGCGATGAGATGGACGAGGCGATCATCCAGTACTTCCGCAACAAGTACAACCTGCTCATTGGCCCGCGCATGGCTGAGACGGTCAAGATGGAGATCGGTTCGGCCGCGCCCTTGCCAGAGGAGCGCACCATGCAGGTGCGAGGCCGGAGCCTGGTGACCGGCTTGCCCGAGGTGGTCGAGGCTTCATCCGTCGAGATCCGCGAGGCCTTGGCCCGCCCGCTGGAGACCATCATTCAGACCGTAAAGGATGTGCTCGACGAAGCCCCGCCCGAAGTCGTGGCCGACTTGATCGAGACCGGGGTTTGCCTCGCCGGCGGTGGCGCGTTGCTGCAGGGCCTGGATCGGCGGCTGAGCGATGAGTTGCGCTTGCGCGTTTGGGTGGCCGATGACCCCATGGCCGCGGTCGCGCGCGGGGCCGGCATGGTGCTCGAGGATTTCGACAACCTCAAGCGCCTTTTGGTGGACGTGGACCGCTTCCTCTGATGATAACCTGCGCGATGTGGGGTACGAGCCCGTGCCTCATCCTGGTTCCCCAAACTTGACCCGATGCGATCGAAGTGACGACGGATGAAACGACCGACCCTCCCTCGTCTGGCCATTGGTTTGATGATGGCCGGTTTGGTTTTGTTGGCGCTCGGCGGCTATCTCACGCCCTGGCTCGGCCGCGCGGTGCAACCCGTGTTGCGGGTGCAGACCGCGGTGGTCCGTTACGCGCGGGCTGTGGCCGATTATCTGGCAGCCCCGACGGACGTTGAGACGTTGCGCCGTCGCAATCAAGAGCTCGAGGCCCAGGTCGCTCAACTGCAGACCCAACTCGCCATCCTGCAACAACAAGTGGCCGAGCTTGAGCTTTACGCGGCCCTGCTCGACTTGGCTCGCAAGCATCCCGAGCACGAATATAAGACCGCGCAAGTCATTGGCCGGGACCCGAGCCCGTTCATGCACTACGTGATCATCAACGTTGGGAGCGATGACGACATCCGGCCCGGCATGCCCGTAGTCAGCGCGCAAGGGCTGGCCGGCCAGATCGATGCCGTCATCCCGCGCGCCTCGCGGGTGCGGTTGATCACCGACCCCGCGTCCAAGGTCAACGTGCGCATCACCCCCGCGAACGTGGACGCCTTGTTGGTCGGCAGCGTCACCGGCGACCTAAAGTTGCAGATGGTGCCCCTCGATGCCAAGGTCAACGTGGGCGACCTGGTCGTAACCTCCGGCCTGGGCGGGCAATATCCGCCCAACCTGCTTGTGGGCCAGGTCGCCAGCACCCAGCGTTTGGCGCACGCGCTCTTCCAAGAGGCCTCGGTCCAGCCCGCGACCGACTTCCCCAACCTCAAAGTCGTTTTGGTGATCACGAACTTCCGGCCCGTGGATATTACGCCTTTGATCCCTACCCCGGGCGCGGGCGGGCCTTGAGCCGAGGCCGCGCGACCAGAGGCGGGCATCGGGGCGTATTTCTATAGAAGCCTCATCGAGGAGTTGAGGATGTTTCGGACGTTTTGGGGCGGGGTTTTGTTGTTTGTCTTCGCGGGCGTGCTGCAGAGTGGGTTGTTCAGCGGTTGGCGCTTGCTGCACGGCACGCCCGACGCGGTCTTGCTCGCGTGGGCCGTGTGGGTGTTGTATGAAACCCGCTACGCGCCGCCCTGGGCCTGGGCTTTGCTCGCAGGCGCGGTGATCGAGGTGTATTCCGCGCTGCCCGTAGGCGTGCCCTTGCTCGGCTATGGCTTGGCGGGTTTGGTCGCGCATTATGTCTTGCAGCGCATTGAAGAGCCCCGCATCCCCCTCTTGTTTCTTTTCTTGTGGATCGGTACAATCCTGGTGCAGGGAAGTGCGTTTCTGGGCCGCTGGCTGTTCGACGATGTGACCGCTTCGGCCCAAGTCGTGTTGACCCAAATCATCCTGCCCTCGATGCTGCTCAACAGCTTGCTCGCCCTGCCGTTTTACGCCATCGTGGGGGAATGGGCCGATTGGACGCTGCCCCCGCGCGAGTTGGCGGCGTGAGCCTTTGGGATTAGGTGGCTTGCATGAACGAGAATCGCATCGCGTTATCGCGACTTTATGGCTTGCTGGCCGTGCTGGCCGGGGTATTGGGCTTGTTCATCGCGCGGCTGTTTTGGCTGCAGATTATCCAAGGGCCGCAATGGGTGGTACGGGCCAAGGACAACATGGTGGAGGTGCTGAACCTGCCCGCGCCGCGGGGCGTGATGTATGACCGGCGGGGCGTGGTTTTGGCCCGCAACATCCCTTCCTATAACGTTGTGGTAACCGCTGCCCAGTTGCCCGACGACCCTGGCTATGTGGATGCCATGCTGCAAGAGCTGGCCGAGCTTTTGGACATGCCCCTCAACCTCAATGACTTGCAGACCACGCCGTATGTGCCGTGTCGTTCGGAGCTGGGCTTGCGCCAATTGGTCGAATACGGCATAGTCTCGCAGCCTTACCGCCCTGTGCGGCTTAAGTGCAATGTCCCGCGAGAAGTGGCTTTGGTGGTGGAGGAGAAAAACTGGCCCGGCATTGGCGTGGAAGTCGTGCCCGTGCGCGACTATCCAACCGGTGAGCCCACCTCGGTTATGGTCGGCTTCCTCGGCCCCGTGCCCGAGGCCCTGGCCGATTATTACCGCGAGAAGGGCTTAGATATCAACCGAGACAAAGTCGGGTACGCGGGCCTGGAGATGTATTATCAAGACGAACTCGCAGGCCAGAACGGGCGGCGCGTTGTCGCGGTGGACGTGGCCGGTCGCATCCTGTATGACCTCGAACCGCCGCAACCGCCCCGGCCTGGGGTGAACCTGCGTTTGACCATTGACGTCCGCTTGCAGAACGCGGCCTTCCACATTGTGCAGCACAACCTCGACATTTGGAACGCGCGCTTTGGCTACGAGCGTTTGCGCAACGCGGTGGCCATCGCGCTCAACCCGCAAACCGGCGAAGTGCTGGCCCTGGTTTCCATCCCCACGTATAACAACCAGCGCATGGCCCGCTTCATCCCTTACGACTACTACAAAGCCTTAGAGGCCGACGAGTACAAACCTTTGCTCAACCACGCGATCTCCGCGGAGCATCCGCCGGGGTCGGTGTTCAAGCTGGTCACCGCGACCGCGGGGCTGAACGAGGGCATTGTGCATCCGGGCATGATCATCGAAACCCCGGGCATCATTGAGCTGACGCAAAAGTACACCGCGGGCGAGCAGGGCAAGACCCGCAAGTTTTACGACTGGAACTGGGAGAAAGGTGGCTTCGGCCAACTGGAATTTTTGGACTGCATCGCGTTCTCGAGCAACGTGTGCTTTTACAAAGTTGGCGGCGGCTATTTTGACGAGATCCCCGATGGCGGGGTGGGCATTTGCCGGTTGAAGTCTTACGCCGAAGCCCTGGGCTACGGCTCCTACACGGGCATCGACCTGCCCGGCGAGGCCGACGGCCTTATCCCCGACCCAACCTGGAAGCGGATTTACCGGGGCGAAAACTGGT
>JAADEP010000186.1 GCA_013153335.1 Chloroflexota bacterium | reverse complement strand
CTCCGCAAGCACCGACGCCGGGCTCCCACCATCCCCGGCTCGCTGGCGGATGGCCTACTACTCCCACCATCGCCTTCGCTTCGAATTATACCCAAACCACCTACCGATGGGCAAGGGTGGAGAAGGGCTTTAACACAACAAATTGGCAAAATCGCGGCCGCAAACGCTCGAATCAAGTCCCCCAATCTCGCAGGTAGAGGAAGTCGTAGCCGACGGTGCGATGGCTGAGTTTGGCGATGGGAGGCATGACGCGCTTGTAGTGGTTGCGCCGCATCCGCTCCATGATGGTGTGGACCACGGACGCCGGGTAGCCCTGTTCGATAACTTCTTCGGGTCGATAACGTTCGTCGACCAGAAGGTAGAGAATCTGGTCCGCCAAACGGTAGCTGAACCCCAATTCGTCTTCGTCCGTCTGCCCAACCCACAGGTCCGCGGACGGGGCTTTTTGGACAATGACTTCAGGCACACCAACGGCCTCGGCCAGTTGCCATACCTGGGTCTTATATAGGTCCCCGATCGGATTGATGGCATAGGCCGCGTCGCCATAGAGGGTGCTGTACCCAAGCAAGATCTCGGTTTTGTTGCCCGTCCCCACGACGAGGCCACCGAAGGCTGCGGATTGGTCATATAGCACGATCATCCGACTGCGCGCCATGACGTTCCCGCGCCGAACCCGGGAGGCGTCGGGCGCATACTGGGTCAGATAGCCGTCCACCATGGGCGTGATGTCGATGGTGCGGTGTTGCACACCCGTGGCTTCGATAACCAAAGCCGCGTGCTCCAGCGACTCGGGCGAAGACGTGCGATACGGCATGCGGACCGCGAGCACGTTTTCAGGGCCCAGGGCCTCGGCCGCTAAAAAGCAAACCAACGCGGAGTCCACCCCGCCTGAGACGCCTACCACCGCGCGCTGGAAGCCGGCCCGCGTGATCTCCGTTCGAATGAAACGCACCAAAATATCGCGCACCAGGTCGGTGTTGATGCTCAGGTCGAGGACTGGATAGGACGAACTCATGGTTCCGCGTCCTCACAACAAAGGATGGCCCCGGCGCTTCACACCCGCGGCGGGGCTTTGGGCAACTCGCGGCGCTCCAAAATACGCGCGAGCTCTCGCTGAAAGAGGGCGGTGCGCTCATCACGCAGCAAAGGCAGGCGGGCTCGGGCTCGATGAATCGCGCGCAAGTCCAATTCTTGCAAAATCAGAGCTTCTTGGCTGTAAGGCGCCTGGGCAAGCAGGCTGCCATCCGGCCCATAAATGGCCGATCCACCCCAAAAGTGTATGCCGTCTTCAAACCCGGTCCGATTGACGAAGACCGTGAACACGGTGAACAACCCCGCGTAGGCTTGCACCACGGCCTCTACCCACCGGGCGGTGCTCAGTTTGGGCGACGCGGGCACAATCCCTCGGCCAGGGGAGGCCATAGGGAAAATCATGACATCCGCGCCGTCCAGCCATAGGAGATAAGGCGGCGAAACGTGCCAGAAATCCTCGCAGATGAGCAAGCCGAAACGCCCGAATCGGGTATCAAAGGCCGCGACATGGTCGCCCCAGGCGAAAAAGCGACCTTCGTCAAACATGCCGTAGGTCGGTAAATAGACTTTGCGGTGGATGTGCACGACCCGACCCTGGCTTAAATACGCCGCACTGTTGAAAAAGCGCGAACGCGGGTCTTCCTCCACAAAGCCCACCACAATATCCACGGTGCGGCTGGCTTCAAACAACGGCCCAAAGATAGGGTCCTCAGGCCGAGGCCGGCGGGCCACCGTCGGGACCAAGTCCTGAACCATGTACCCGGTCAGGGACAGCTCGGGGAAGATCACCACGTCCGCCCCTTGGCTTCGCGCGCGGCGAATCCAATCCAAATGCCGCTCTAAATTGGCCTGAAGGTCCCCGAGCCGAGGCTGAAATTGCACTAAGGCCAAGGTGGGGGGCATGATCCGCCTCCTGCCGGAGGTTGCATGGGGCAATCATACCATGGAGTGCCCGGCTGCGCGGACCCAGGGCGGGTTGGGTGCGGGCAAATTCCGTCGAAGCCCATGCCGCGGGCGGCGGAACCCGCGCTTAGTTCGCGGGCGGCTGAACCCGCCCGCTACAAATTTGCCCCCTGCGCGGTTGTGAAAAAGTCACCACCGCACGCCCGCGCGTTGAGCTGGATAATCCGCACGCAATTTTATACCAACTAGCCGCGGGCTGGGAGCCCGTGGCGCGGCGCCTGTGGCACGCGAGCGCGCCTATGGCCTCGGGCCGACCTGGGCAGGGCTTTTCCGTTTTCTAAGAAGATGAGGCATACCCGAAGGGGGAACCGATTGAACTGGAGGATATGGCGATGAAGAAAAGCCCGCTGGAAGCGCTCAAACAAGTCCCTGACCCGGGAGGCTTGTTCGTTTTTGAATAAGCCCTGGGTCAGCAGGGAAGTTCTCCTTCTCCCAAATCCCGCAATATCTTGCAGACAGCCTCTCGCAGCATTGGCACATCTTGTTTTGCCGTCACCCATACTAATTCTACATCTACTCCAAAGTAATCGTGAATCAATTTATTCCGCATATCAATTATGTCCCGCCATGGCACTTCCGAATATAACCGCCTTAGCTCCCTAGAAACGTGTCGGGCGGCTTCTCCTATGATTTCCAATTGCCGAATCACGCCATCCTGTATCAACTCCTGCTGCTCAAATTCCTCTTGCTCAACCCCAGCCAAATAGCGCTCTATCCGCTCAATGGCATCCAAGATATGTTTTAGATAGATTTTGTCCTCATGCACTTTCATATATTATCTGTGCCTCCGCAAGTGCTCGCGGGCGGATATAGGGACTCAAGGCCTTTTCAGTGACCAAATCTACCGGTCTCCCTAACACTTCCGTCAATTCTCGTTGCAGGCGTACCAGATGAAGCAGCCCTACTGGTCGGGAAAACTGCACCAATAAGTCGATGTCACTGGTCGAATTAGCCGTCCCCCGAGCCGCAGAGCCAAAAACGCGCAATGAACGCACCCCATAGCGCCGACATAGCTCCTGGATTTCGGCAGCATGTGCAGAGAAAATGGTAGGTAGGGAGGTGATTTCTGGATTGCTCATAACTTTATTGTACCTCAGGAAATACAAGTCATGGCAGAGCAGTTTCAACCCTTTTGCTGCTAACAATTGCGTCAGCGGCTAGCAAGCCGAGCGCGGTGAGGCGACGCTAGGCCGCTGGACGCGATCAACCTTTCTCGAAAGGCAAAGACTGCCATTTACCTTTCCGATAAATGCAGATAGCATTAACTTCTTTGCCACCTTGACCCATAGTATACTTGATTCCGGGTGTTACGCAACCCTTCGTCGTACTTGGGTGCAGGCAAATCTCGTAGAAGTGAGCGATAAAACAAGAGCCAGTCTGCAGCGGATGATGCTCGCCCAACCCAGGATTTCGCCCCCAGAAACCACGACCCACGCCCTCAATCGGCTTTGGAACGACCATGCGCCATGGGAAATGGCGAGCGGGGAGGCGGTGCTCAAGGCCTGCTCTGCCTGGCTCAACGGCGACAGCCCCCTTCGTCTCCCCCTCGCCCCTTAACATTTCTACAACCTTTGCATGTACCCGGCGGGTTTCAGAAATCCGAAAGCAAGCCAGACCTGGGATGACGTGGGGCAAGCTGCGAAGGCCGAAAGGAGATCTAGCGAACGGAAGAGCCCCCGAACAAGGAGCGGCCGCGCGGGCGAACCGGGCTTCTGCGTCCCGCGAGCCGAGTTTCTCCCATGTGGATGGCACCCTTGTCCCAGGGCTGGCCCCAAAGCCAGGTCTTGTTGTACAATCCTAATCGCAAATGTCTTGAGCACACGGAGGAAAGCATGCCGGAGTTCCTGATTCTGGCCGACCCCGACGAAGCGCGACACGAATGGCTACGAGCGGTCACCCATCGGGTAGGGGAAGAAACCGTACCCAGTCTGGCCGCACTGGGCCGGGTTCTGGCCGAAGACATCGTCGCGCACGAACCCATCCCGGGCTTTCGTCGCTCCACCGTGGACGGCTACGCCGTGCGGGCGGCCGACACCCACGGAGCTTCGGAAGCCCTTCCGGCTTATTTGACCCTGGTAGGCGAAGTGCCCATGGGCGCCAAGCCCACCTTCCAGCTTCAAGCCGGGCAGGCGGCGCTCATCCACACCGGCGGGATGCTCCCCGAAGGTGCGGACGCGGTTGTTATGCTTGAGCACACTCAGCACAGCCGAGAGGACGAGGTCGAAGTGCTCAAGGCCGTGGCCGTGGGCGAAAACGTGATCGAAGTGGGCGAAGATGTCGCCCAAGGGCAACGCATCATCCCGGCCGGGACCCGGATTCGGGCCGCGGAGGTCGGTGGCCTCATGGCCCTGGGCCGAACCCAAGTGCGTGTGCGCTCACTGGTCAAGGTCGGCGTGATCTCGACGGGGGACGAGGTCGTCCCGCCCGAGGTGCAGCCCGGGCCGGGGCAAGTGCGGGACATCAATTCCTACACCTTGAGCGCGATCCTGCAGTCCTGGGCGGCCGAACCCAAACGGTACGGCATCGTTCCCGATGATGAAGAAGCGCTGTATCGCACGGCCAAACAGGCCTTTGACGAGTGCGACATGGTGGTCATCACCGCGGGTTCCTCGGCGAGCACGCGCGATATGACCGCGACGGTGATCAACCGCCTGGGCGAGCCGGGCGTGCTGGTCCACGGGTTGCGCCTCAAACCGGGCAAACCGACCATCCTGGGCGTCGCGCAGGGCAAACCCATCATCGGCCTGCCCGGCAACCCCGTAAGCGCGTTCATCAACATGCTTTGGTTCGTTATCCCGGCCTTGGAACGGCTGCAAGCGGCCCGCGCTCGCCCCTGGCCCCGCTGGCGCGCGATCCTGCGCAACAACGCGCCCTCGGAGGCGGGACGTGAAGAGTGGATCCCAGTGCGCCTACACGAGACGGAACACGGCTTCGAGGCCGAAGTCGTGTTCTACAAAAGCAACCTCATCTTCCGCCTGGTCGAGGCCGACGGTTTAATCCGGGTTCCGGCCGACGCCACGGGCTTGCCCGCGGGCACAGAACTGGACGTCTACGCGCTCTTGTAAACCCGGGCAAACTCGTTCGCACAGGGGCGACAGCGGCGCAGGCCGTCCCGTGCCTCGCTGCTTTTTGCGTGACCGGGTTTGGATGGGCTGGCTTCGTCCACAACCCACAAAGGATGAAGCCCAGCCGCCGAAACCCGGGTGGGCGTTGCTTGGGCTTGGCCCTGGCATAAGCGTTGCTTCGAACCCGTCTTCCAAGATGTGGTATCATTATCAAAGGTCCAACCGTCAGCCCCAGTAGCTCAAAGGATAGAGCAGCCGCCTCCTAAGCGGCGGGTTGAGGGTTCGAGTCCCTCCTGGGGCTTGCATTTCACATTTGCATCGACTATAATTGGGTACGCAGGCCACCGTAGCTCAGCCGGCAGAGCAGTCGCCTCGTAAGCGACGGGTCGCGGGTTCAAATCCCGCCGGTGGCTTTCAGCCCCCAAGGTGGGGGCCTTTTGATTTTAAAAAGAAGCTAAAATTTTGGCTTTCGCGCGGGCGCAAAGCCAAAATTTGGCGTAAAGTGTAAAGTGGGCGGCAGCTCCAAAACGCGCGTTAGGAGGCCAAGATGAGCGAGGAAATCTTTTCGTTGTGCCCGCACGATGCGGTGCGGAATTTGCCCGCCTGGGTGGAACTGGAGTTGTATCTTCGTCGTCGTGCTGGTTGTCCGTATCCAGCGCAATACTATATGGACTTTGAAACCTTTTACCGGGAAGGCATGCCGCGCCTGGCAGCAGGGTATCTCAATCCGTTAGATTTGCTTTCGGTTGTGGAAACGCGCGGCTTTACCGCGCTGGCTCGTTCGCCCCACCCCGAGGCCGTGGTCGCGATTGCGGCCGCGGACCAACCCAAGGACGAAGCAGCTCTCAACGGCGCGACGTGGGCCATTGTGCCGCGGCAATTCGCCTCATATCTCGGGCTCTACATCGCCCAGCAGCGAGGGCTCCGGCCCGGGCGTATCGTGTTGGCCGAGTCGTGGCTGCAAGTGGTGCGCTGGGTGGCCGAAGGCCGCGTGCCCTTCGGGCTGGTCTATAAGGAGGTTTACGAACACCTCCGCGATGTCAGCCGCGAAGGCACCCAGGTTGTCGGTGAAGCCGAAGTCGATTTTGCCTTTCACGGATTCGCGCTCACCGCGCAGGCGCCCGAAGCCCTGCGCACCGCGTGCCAAGAAGCGCTCCTCACCATGCATCAAACCCCCGAAGGGCGCCGCATCCTGACCGGTCTGGGGATGGAACGCTGGCTCCCCATTACGTCGCTAGAGCCGCTGCGCGAAGCCGTCGCCCGAGGCGAAGCCGCGCTCAAAGCGCTGTTAGAAACCACCCAAGACCCACAGGCTTAAATCCGCGCGCGGGAAAATTCGAGGACTCCGATGGACGATGAGCATCGGATTTTCTACCACAAGCAAGCACTTTGGTCGGGCTATTACACCCAACCGGTCGGGCCCTGGCACCGTCAAAAAGCGCGATGGGTTCGGGGCATCCTGGGACCACCTCCGCAGCGTGTGCTAGAACTCGGCGCCGGGGGTGGCCAGGATGCCCTCGCACTGGCCGAGTTGGGATATACGGTGGACGCGTTGGAGCGTGAGCCCCTGCTCGTGGAGCACATCCGCACGCAGGTGGCCCAACACCACCTGGCTGCACGCGTGACCGTCATTGAGGCTGACTTTCACCTCGTGGACCTGCCCGCATCAAACTGGGACGCGGTCGTGTATTGGGATGGCTTCGGCACCGGCACGGACGAAGACCAACGCCGCCTATTGCGCCGGATCCGGCATTGGCTGAAGCCCCACGGCAAGGCCCTCATCGAGGTCTATACACCCTGGCATGCTGCCCAGTCTGCAGGGTATCGCATGCGGGTTGGGAAAGCGCAACGCACGTATGACTTTGATGCCGAAGGCTGCCGCTGGATCGACGAATGGGAATATCAGGGCGAGCGGGTCCGGCAATCGTTGCGTTGCTATTCGCCCGCGGACCTGCGGCTGCTGCTGGAAGGCACGGGCCTAAGGTTGCGAAGCCTGCACCCCGGCGGTCGAATGGACTATACGCAGGGGCGGTATATCCCCCACGCACCCCTCAAGCAAGCCATGGTATATACCGCGGTCCTCGAGGTCGATACCCCTTCCCTTTCGGACTCGTAGCGTCGCATACGCAAAAGCCTCACGCTAGCCAAGGACGCCCACCGCGTGCAGATACATGACCGTCTCGTGCTCACCGTCCAAACCGAGCAAGGCGTTCATCTGGTCATCGTAGAACGCACCCACCGCCACCGAGCCCAATCCCAACGAGGTCGCTTGCAAATACAGGTTCTGGCTGATGTGCCCCGCCTCCATATAGATGTAACGCCAACCGCGTTCGCCGTACTTTGAGCGCACCCGGTCGACCACCGCACTTAAAGCAAAAACCACCGCGCCCGATACAAGATGCTCTTGCCCGAGCCCAATATGGGCCATGGCCGCCCGCAGGTCGCCCGCGCGTACGAGGGCCAAGCTGTGGTCGCGTGGGTCGTAATAGTACGCGCCGGCCGCGAGGTCGCGCACTCGATACACAAGGGCGTACAGCTCATAAGGATACAGCGCGCCGGCCGAGGGCGCGGTACGCAAAGGCCGATCGCGGTACCGCCCGGTAATGCCTTGCGCGGCAAACAGCAATTGGCCCAGCGCGGCCAGGCTTATCGCCCGAGGGGCAAAATCCCGCCAGGAACGGCGTTGGCGCAAGGCCTGCTCAACCGTTAGCCCCTGGTACTGAGGTGGAGGTAACATCACCTTCGGGCCAGGGTAAGTCTTAAACCACGGCGGCCGCGGCGGACGAGGCCATCCTTGATCCGCAGCAACGCCCCAAGGCGTGATCTTGGTCGCGTCGTGATATTGGCGACCCAACGGCTTTTTCGCCATCATCCTTCTCCCCAAACGAGATCACTACGTCCATACCGCGGCGGGGCGATTCATTCTACCGCACGCGCTGCGCGCAATGCGCCATTCACCCCCAACAAGCCCCCATCCAAGAGACCCTACGCCAACAACACGTCTGCAGACGCCCGGTCCCTTGGGTGCATGATTCGGCGTTCCGAGGACCGGTTATACGCAAAAGCGAACACTCTCAAACGAAGTTGCCAAGCAGGGCTTGTGCGTTTTTTGAGAACATGGAGCATACCTTATCGGGAAAACGGCTTAGATTAGGAGGACACGGCGAAAAAGGTCTTGGATTTCATGTTCACACCTCACAGACACGGGGTCTCGTTTCCCCCCATTTTTGTTGGCCGCTTGAAGCCCGCAGGCTGCCGAAATCCTCGTCACCATCGTGCGCGCCCGCCTCACCGACATCGCAACCCAGATGCGAG
>JAADEP010000125.1 GCA_013153335.1 Chloroflexota bacterium | reverse complement strand
TACAATGGGAAGCGCGTGGCGAGGTAGCTCAACGGTAGAGCGGGGGAATCATAATCCCTAGGTTGTGGGTTCGAATCCCACCCTCGCCATGTCTGGAGGCCCCAGCCCAATGGGGCCTTTTCTTTTCTGGAGGGGAGCAGAAATCGCTGCTTGGGAGGGGAGCGATGGTGTTGCCGATGTTGTTTTGGCTTTGGCTGCTGCTCTTGGCGCTCTGGGGGTTAGGGTACTGGCCGTGGTTGCGCAACGGGCTGGTCCGCTTGCAAAAGCGTTTGTTGCCCAAGCACCCGCGGCTGGCCTTGTGGCTGGGCCGTATGTTACAGCTCGGCCCCAGCCCGCTTTACCTTAATCCTCGGCTGCGTTATCGAGATTGGCTTTATTTGAGTCTGAGTTTGGCCACGCTGAGCATGGCCCTGTACGCGTGGCCGCCGGTGCACTCGCGGCTCGCGTGGCGCATGGAGATCGCGCGCACCTGGCTGCGCATGGCTTTGGACCCGGTTGAGAACACCAATCCCCTGGCCGCGCGGCCCACGTTGGCCTTTGTATCGCCGACCGCCACCGCGAGCGCGACACCATCGCCCACCCCGCTGCCCCATACCCCTACCCCCACCCCGCAGGCCTCGCCGACGCCTACCCTCTCGCCCACACCCACGCCGAGCCCCACGCCCTTGCCCAGCCGCGCGCAAGTGCCGCCCATGCCCCGCTGGACGCCCCAAACCGTCAACAACTGCGGGCCCGCGACGTTGGCCTTCTACCTGCAGTGGTGGGGCTGGAAGGGCACCCAAGACGACATCGCGCGCATCGTGCGCCCTTATCTGCGGGACCGGAACGTCAACGTGGAAGAGCTGGTCGCCTACGTCAATGAACACGTGCCGAACTTGCGCGCGCTCTTCCGAGTAGGCGGCACGCTCGACGTGCTCAAAGGCTTTCTCGCGGCCGGCTACCCGGTCATGGTTGAGACTGGCATGCACCTCGACCGGGGCTACTGGCCGAACGACGACCGTTGGGCTGGGCATTATCTCTTCGTCACCGGCTACGACGACAACCATGAGGGCGGCGCGTTCCTGGTGCAGGACTCCTATTACGGTCCCGACCGTTGGGTGCCTTATGACACCTTTGACGAGGATTGGAAGGCCTTCAACCGGGTCTTCATTGTGGTTTACCCACCCGAGCACGAGCCGCGCATCCTGCCCCTCTTAGGCCCATATCGTCGTTTTGAGGATAGCCGCAAGATCGCGCTGGAGCAGGCCCGCCGCGAAACCGAGCACAACCCCGAAGACGCGTTCGCGTGGTTCAACCTGGGCTCGAATTTGGTCTATTTCGAACGCTGGTCAGAGGCTGCGCAGGCTTATGACCGGGCCTTTGCTCTGGGGCTACCCCAGCGGATGTTACGTTACCAATTCGGTCCGTTTTTCGCCTATTTCCATAGCTGGCAGTTGGATAAGCTCCAGGCCATCCTCGACTATGCTCTCAAAATCACACCCGAGTCCGAGGAGGCTTGGGTGTGGAAGGGTTGGCTCTATTATCGCCTGGGTCAGCCCGACAAGGCGGTCGAAGCCTTCCGCAAGGCCCTGGAGATCAACCCCAACAGCCGTGACGCACGATATGGTTTGCAGTTCTTAGGTCAGTCACCGTGAGAGAAGCCCAGGAGGTGCGCCATGTTGGAAGCCCTGTATCGGGAGCAAATCATCGATCGCTACAAACATCCTCGCTTCAAGGGCGCGCTCGAAGACCCGGAAGCGGTCTACGAGCTGGACAACCCGCTGTGTGGGGATCGGGTTAAGGTGATGCTCAAACGCGATGCCCAGGGTCGAGTGCAGGCCCGCTTTGAGGGCCAGGGTTGCGCCATCGCGATGGCTTCGGCCGACTTGCTGATGGAATCGATTCAGGGCCGTTCGCTGGACGAGGTGCGCAAGCTGACCAAAGAGCACGTGTTTCGGCTTTTGGGATTGCCCCTCAGCCCCGCGCGGGCGAAGTGCGCGCTCCTGCCGTTTAAGGCGCTCAAAATCGCGGCCTATGGCTTGCCCGAGCAGCCCTTGGGCCACGTGTAGCGATACGCCCGCACGGCCATCCTTTGGATTGTGGAGGCTTTCGCATGCCGTTTTCTCGCCCCGCCTGTCAGGAACCTGATTGCGTCTTTGTGCCGATTGCCTTGGTCGAGGATCTGCCGCCGGGCGAGCGTTTGTTTGTCCACATTGACGAGTGGGACGTGGTGTTGTTCAACCTGGACGGCCAGATTTTCGCGCTGGAAGACCGCTGTACCCACGCGGGGCGTCCCATCGGCGAGGGTGAGATCGAGGACGGGGTCCTCACGTGCCCGTACCACGGTTCTCGCTTTGACGTGCGCACGGGCGCGGTAGTCGCGCCGCCCGCGACCGAGCCGTTGCTGGCCTTCCCGGTGCGGGTGGTCGATGGTCTGATCGCGCTTGGCTTGCCAGCCTTCTGAACAAGGCGCAGCCTGCGGTTTGGGGCCCCTGGGCTTCTCGGCCCAGGGCTGATTTTTTCGTTCCCCTGCTAAATGACCTGGGAAAAGCTTATGGTAGAATAGGCCCAGGTCCACTCTGGCCGGAGCAAAGGGCACATGGCTTCTTCCAATTCCTATCGAAAACGTTACCTTTTGCGCGCGAAGCGCCTGGGCATCCTTATGCGTGACGCCCGCCTGGCCGCGGGGCGCACCATTAAAGAAACGGCCGAAGCGTTACGGATTTCGCCTTCGACCTTGCGCGCGTACGAAGAAGGGCGCAAGGTTCCTTCGCTGCCGGAGCTCGCGGCCTTGGCATATTACCTGCAAGTGCCGCTGGACCACTTCTGGAGCCGCGAGATTCTGTCGGACGACGTCCCGCTCATCTTTCGGCTGCCCTTAGAGGAATTGCTGCAGACGCATCATCAGCGCATTGCCGAGCGCTTGCGCACGGTGCGCGAAGAGCAGGGCTTGAGCCTGCGCGAGCTGGCGCAGCGGGTGCACATCCCGGTCGCGCGGTTGCGCGCGTATGAGGCCGGCGAGCGGCCCATCCCCGTGGTCGAGCTTGAAGCTCTGGCCGATGCCCTGGGCTTGCGCCTGCAAGATTTCATCGACGCGCCGCCGCCCATCGGCGATTGGCTGCGCGAGCAAGAGCAGATCCGGGGCTTTTTAGAGCTGCCGCCCGAACTGCGGGAGTTCGTCTCCAAGCCCACGCATGTGCCTTACCTCGAGGTCGCGCGCAAGCTGAGCCAGTTGCCGGTCGAGCGTTTGCGTACGCTGGCCGAGGCCCTGCTCGATATCACCTTCTAACCCCGGAGCCCTCGTATGGACGATGCGAAATCTTTGGCCGAACAGGCTACGCGAGCCTTTCGCCGCGGTCGCTATGCCGAAGCGGCCGCGTTGTACGCGCGTGCGGCCCAGGCCTACGACGCGGCCGGCCAGCCCCTTTTGGCGGCCGAAATGCGCAGCAATCAAGCCGTGGCTTTGCTACAAGCCGATCAACCCGGGGAGGCCTTGCGCGTGCTCGAGCCCTTACCCGCGGTGTTCGCGCAGCACGACGACGCGCGGCGCGAGGGGCTCGCCTGGGGCAATATCGGAAGCGCGCTCGAAGCGCTGGGCCGTACGGATGAAGCGGTTCAGGCCTACCGCCGGGCCTGGAAGCTGCTCGAGGCCGCGGGCGAGGGCGAAGCCGTCGCATATGTCGCGCAAGCGCTCTCGCGTTTGCAACTGCGCCAAAACCGTCCCCTTGAAGCCCTGGTGACCATGGACCAGGGGTTGGCTTCATCGCCCAAGCGTTTGCACCAGCGTTTGCGCGCGTTGTTGCGCTGGCCCTTCCGCTTTTTGGGCTCTTGAGACGCGCGGGCACCTGCCCGCGCGTTCGCGCGCTTTGGCCCAGGAGGCCTCGTATGGATTTGGCACGTTCGGCCTTCCGCCTGCGCCCGTTGATCCCCCAAGACCGTGATCTGCTGTTGCAATTCGTTTACGGCGACCCGCACACCTACTATTACCCCGGCTGGACGCACCTGCGGGATTGGCTGGACGCGCGCATTGGCTGGGCCCTCACGGTTGAGACGCGCGTGGTGGCCGCGATGGTGGTGCAGCCCGAAAACGATCTCCTGGCCTGGCTGCGTTTCTTCGCGGTCCGCGGGGATGTGCCCTCGGACGTCGCGTGGCGCTTGCTATGGCGCGCGAGCGTGCCCGAGCTCGCCGCGACGGGCGTGCGTTGGGTCGCGGCCTTGGGCGGCCGCGCGTGGATCGATCGCTGGTTGCGCCGGCAGGGGTTCGACCGACAGGTGCCACTGCGGTTCTTATACTGGAACGCGCCCCATCCGCCCCAAGCACCCTTCCCGGTCGGGGTGCGCGTGCGCACGATGCACGAGGCCGACGTGCCCGCGGTGCACGCGGTCGACCAGGCGGCCTTCCCGCCGCTGTGGCGTTTGCACGCGTCGCTGTTGGCCCACGCGTTCCAAAGCGCGCGCCTGGCTTATGTGGTCGAAGACGCCCAAGGCCAGGTGATCGGGTACGAAATCTTCACGGCCAGCCCCCAGGGCGCGCACTTGGCCCGCCTGGCTGTACATCCCACGTGGCAGCGCCGCGGGGTGGGGCGGGCTTTGGTCGCGGCCGGGTTGCAGGCTTTGCGCGCGGAGGCCGACGGCTGGGTTACGGTCAACACCCAGGCGGAAAACACACCCGCGTTGCGTTTGTATCAGAGCTTGGGCTTTCGTAAGCTCAATTCCCTGCCGGTGTGGCTGCGGCGTTTGGATGAGCGCCCCTTGGAAACCGGCGCGCTGCGCGCGGCCACCGGCCTTCCCTCGGCGCCCTATGACCGTGTTTCGGATGGGCTTTGACCTGGTCGAGGTGGAACGCTTCGGCCGCCTGCTCGCGCGGCACGGCCCGCGCGCGTTGGCGCGCCTGTTCACCCCACGCGAGCGGGCGGACGCCCGAGGTCGCGTCGAGCGCTTGGCCGCGCGCTTCGCGGCCAAAGAAGCCACGGCCAAGGCCTTGGGCACGGGCATCGGGCCCGTGGGCTGGCACGAGATCGAGGTCCGGCTCGATGCTCAGGGCGCGCCTGTGCTGCACTTGCACGGTCGGGCCGCGCAGCGGGCCCGCGCGCTGGGCCTGGTGGGCTGGTCCGTGAGCTTGACGCACACCGATCGATGCGCGGGCGCGGTCGTCCTGGCTTGGGGGCCGGGTCCGGCTACGGATTCAGCGCCTGCGGCGTCTGAACCATCCTCGTAGGACTTCACCAGGTTTTCGAACGATTGGGCTCAATCTGACGGGATTCCGCGCGAATCTGGTCCGAATCTCGTCACGCTTTTGGGCTCAATTCGTGCTATACTTGGCCTGCCCGGATGGGCCATCTTCGCGCGTGCGCGCGGTACTGTTGACGGGAGTTATGGACCTGCATCAAACGTTGGCGTTTGCATTATCGTTGGCTTTTATCATCGCGGCGGCCAAGCTGGGCGGCTATGTGAGCACGCGCTTGCGCCAGCCCGCGGTGTTGGGCGAATTGTTGGTCGGGCTGATCTTGGGCCCTTCGTTTCTGGACATGATCTCGTGGCCGGTGTTCGCGGAGCATCACGAGCTCGCGCTGGTGATCGAGCACTTGGCCTTTTTGGGCGTGCTTTTCTTGATGTTCGCCGCGGGCTTGGAAGTGGAGCTCACCGCGCTGTTGCGCGCGGGCAAACCCGCGGTGTGGGCGGGTCTGCTGGGCGTCGCGACGCCCGTGCTCCTCGCGTGGCTCACGTTCCGGCCTTTGGGGCAGAGCAATGAGGCCGCGCTCTTTATCGGCCTGGTGATGGCCGCGACCAGTGTGAGCATCTCAGCCCAGACCCTGATGGAGCTGGGCGTTTTGCGCACGCCGGTGGGCCTGGCCCTGCTGGGCGCGGCCGTGGTGGATGACGTGTTGGTCATCCTGCTGCTCTCGTTCTTTTTGGCCGTGGTCGGCGGCGAGAGCTCTGGCCCGGGGGCTATGCTCTGGATTTTCGTGCGGATGGTCGCGTATTTCGGCGTGTTTTATACCCTGGGGCGCTTGGTGTTGCCTCGGGTGACCCAATGGGTGGAACGGCAGCCCATTAGCGAGGGCGTGCTCTCGCTGGCCGTGGTGGTCATGCTCTTTTTCTCATGGGCCGCCGAAGCCCTGGGCGGGATCGCGGCCATCACCGGCGCGTTCCTCGCGGGTCTGCTCTTCGGCGCCACGCCATGGCGGAACAAGATCATGCACGGAGTGCACACCATCGCGTACGCGTGGCTGGTCCCGTTGTTCTTCGTCAATATCGGCTTGCAGACCGACGTGGCCGCGGCGTTGCACGGTGGGGGCGGTCTCATGGTCACGCTCATGGTGTTGGTCGCGGTGGTTTCCAAGGTCGCGGGCAGCGCGCTGGGCGGGCGCCTGGGCGGCTTCAACTGGCTGGACGCGCTGCGGTTGGGCACGGGCATGACCTCTCGCGGGGAGGTGGGCCTGATCGCGGCCTCTTTGGGCATGCAGCTCAACCTGGTATCTGAGCAGATTTTCGCGGGCGTGGTGCTCATGGTGCTGGTCACGACCCTGATCACGCCGCCGGCGCTGCGCGCGCTTTATCCCGCGAGCTCAGCGAGCCGCGCTTGATCTCCGCACCTGAGGAGCAAGAACGATGGCTTATATGGTGGTTTTGGTTTTAGACAACGTCGAGCTGTGCCAGGCCGTGCTGGACGCGTGGCAAGCGGCCGGCGCGGGCGGTGCAACTATGCTGGAAAGCTCGGGCCTGTACCGGCACACGCAGGCCTTGCGCGACGACCTGGGCATTCTGCCCTCGCTCCAAACCTTGCTTTCGCGACAAGAGTACCGGCATCGCACGTTGTTCACGGTGGTCGAGGATGAAGCGACGGCTGACGCGATCTTGGACGCGACCGAGAAAATTGTGGGCGATTTTCGGCGTCCGCACACGGGCATCATCTTTGTGGTGCCGGTGCTGAAGGCGCGCGGCCTGCGGAAGCAAATCTCGTCTGACGCATCGGCATGAAGCCCAACTCGGTGCGCGGGCCGGTGGGGTGGTGGCTCGGGCTGGCTTTGTTGAGCCTGGGCCTGACCGCGACCCCACCGCCCGCGACGTCGACCGCAACGCCAACGCCGTGGGTCTCGCCCGCACCTGGGACCATCGGCTTGGACGCGCCGCTGCCCGGCGCGGCGCTGCAGGGCCGGGTGACCATCCACGGCCACACCGCGGCACCGGGCTTTCGGGCCGCGCGGCTTGATTTGGGCTACCGCCAACCTCAAGTCGCGTGGTTCCCTCTGGCCCAATGGACGCAGCCGCAAACGCAGGGCCCACTGTACACCTGGGATACCACGGCTGTGGCGGATGGGTGGTACATCCTGCGGCTGACCGTGACCCTGGCCAACGGTCAGACGTTGGTCCATGAGGTGCCGGTTCAGGTGCGCAACCACACCCAACCCGAACCCACACCGACGAATTGGGCGCGCCCGCTCGCGCGCGGCCCAGGCACACCCACCGCGCTCGGGCCGACCCCGACGGTCACGCCATGGCCATTGCCCCGCGCCACCCCTGCGCCCGAGGACCCCGCGCGCGAGCGCGATACGAATACCCTGTGGCGCCAAGCCCTGGAGGGCGGCGCGCTCGTGGGCGGGCTCTTGAGCCTGCTGTTGGCGTGGCGCGGCCTGCACCGACCGCCATCGTAGACCTTTGGTCGGGGGCGCGCGAATCAGGGTTCTTGACTATCTTGAGCAAGAAAGCTAGTGATCCCTACACGACACTTGAATGCACGAAAGTCGTATGTACACTGCGCGGAAGTTATCTCTCGCGCGGCGGGTTTTCATGTATCTTTAAGGCAGGGTTGTTTGAAGGGCAAGAATAGAGCGCAGAATAGACTCCACAATGGAGCTGTGCGGGGCTAGGTTAGGGGCGCCTAGCCCCGCCACGTTTTAAGCGCCTTCATGCACCCAGCCATGGCGGGGCCGCGGACGCACTCACCCGATTTCCGAGAGGCTTCACAGGGGAGCGCCCCCGGCAGGACTCGAACCTGCAACCCACGGCTTAGAAGGCCGCTGCTCTATCCATTGAGCTACGGGGGCTCGGTCCTTTCGATTCCCATTATACCGCCATTGCCCCGCTTTGACTAGCTTGCCGCGCGGAGCCGTGTGCACTTTCTTGGAAATCCTCCCTTTTCCGACGAACGCGAGCCCGTTTGGGGTTGTACCCGTTTTTTCGAACCCGCGGGTGCACGCAAATGTTGTAGAAACGGTCACGTGGCGAGGGGAGGCGAAGAGGGCTGTCGCCGTTGAGCCAGGCACAACGCGCCTTGCGCACTGCCTCCCAGCTCGCCATTTCCCATCGCGCATGTCGTTCCAAAGCCGATAGAGGGCGTGGGTCGTGATTTCTGGGGCGAAATCCTGGGTTAGGCGAGCATCATCCGCTGCAGACTGGCTCTTATTTTATCTCTCACTTCTACGAAATTTGCCT
>JAADEP010000083.1 GCA_013153335.1 Chloroflexota bacterium | reverse complement strand
GGCCTGGGTTATAATACCCCAAAGTCCACCTGGGGAGTGCTTGGCGATGGCGAGAGTGGTTTTTGACCATGTAACCAAGCGGTTCGGGAACGTGGTCGCGCTGAAGGACATCAATTTGGAAGTGCGGGATCGGGAATTCCTGGTTTTGGTGGGGCCTTCAGGATGCGGCAAAACCACCGCGCTGCGCATCGTCGCGGGCCTGGAAACCCCGACCGAAGGCAACATCATCATCGGCGATCAAGTGGTCAACGACGTCCCGCCCAAGGATCGGGACATCGCGATGGTGTTCCAATCCTACGCGCTGTACCCACACATGACCGTGTATGACAACATGGCCTTTGGCCTGAAGTTGCGCAAGGTACCCAAAGACGAAATCCGGCGGCGGGTGCACGAGGCCGCGGAGATGTTGGGCATCCAAGACCTGCTGGACCGCTACCCGCGCCAGCTTTCGGGCGGGCAGCGGCAGCGCGTTGCCGTGGGCCGCGCGATCGTGCGCAAGCCCAAGGTCTTCCTTTTTGACGAGCCCCTCTCGAACCTCGACGCCAAACTGCGTGTGCAAACGCGCGCGGAGCTCACCAAACTGCATAAGCGATTGCAAACCACGTTTATCTACGTAACCCACGACCAGGTCGAAGCCATGACCATGGCCGACCGCATCGCGGTCATGAACCGCGGGGTCATCCAGCAGGTCGACACGCCCCAAAACCTCTACGACGCGCCCGTGAACATGTTCGTCGCGGGCTTTATCGGCTCGCCCGCGATGAACTTCTTCCCCGGCACGCTGCAACAAGACCAAGGTCAACTCTGGGTCGACACCGGCGCCTTTCGGGTGCAAGTGCCCCCAGAGCGGCGCGAGGCCTACGCGGATTATGTCGGTCGGCGGGTGGTTTTGGGCATCCGGCCCGAGCACATCCACGCGCCCGACTACGCGCCCCCGGGCATCTGGCCCCAACCGGTGGAAGGTCTCGTGGAGGTCGTCGAGCCCATGGGCGCGGAGCAATACGTCTACTTCCGCGCGGGGGACCACACCTTTGTGGCCCGCGTGGACCCGCGCGCGCGGTACACCGTGGGGCAAACCGGCCGCGTGCTCTTCGACATGAGCCGCATGCACCTCTTTGACCCTGACACCGAACGCGCGATCGCGCGCGAGTTCGCCTTGGCCGCAAGCCAAGCAACGGCCTAATTTTCATCCAAGGAGCCTTGCCATGCCGTGGGACTACTTGCGTCCTTTGCTCAAGCCGAACCAGACCAAGATCGTGCTCCTGGTGATGGACGGCCTGGGCGGCATCCCCATGGGGCCGGTTGGGCCGACGGAGCTGGAGTACGCGCACACGCCGAACATGGACACCCTGGCCGCGGACGGCACTCTGGGCCAGACCATCCCCATCGCGCCGGGGATCACGCCGGGCTCAGGGCCCGCGCACCTCGCGCTGTTCGGCTACGATCCCCTGGTCTACACCGTGGGCCGGGGCGCGCTCGCGGCCGCGGGGGTGGGCCTCGACCTGCGGCCCGGCGACGTGGTCGCGCGGGGCAACTTCGCGACCCTCGACGCGGAGGGCAAGATTGTGGACCGCCGCGCGGGCCGTATCTCGACCGAGGAAGCCGCGCCGCTCGTCGAACGCCTGGCCCAAATCACCCTCCCCGGGGTCGAGGTCACTGTGCGGCCTGTGCGCGAATATCGTTTTGTCATCCGCCTGCGGGGCGAAGGCCTGAGCCCCGAGCTCGAAGACACCGATCCCCAACAAACCGGCGTGCCGCCGAAACCCGTGATCCCACGGCGACCCGAAGCCCAGCGCACGGCTGAGCTGCTCAACTTGTGGATCCAGCGTGCGCGGGAGGTGCTGGCCGATCACCCCAGGGCGAACGGCGTGCTCTTGCGCGGGTTCGCGACCGACCCCAACCTGCCCAAATTCCCCGAGATGTTTCAACTGCGCGCGGCCGCGATCGCGGTCTACCCCATGTACAAGGGCATCGCGCGGCTCGTCGGCATGGACGTCATCGAGTTCGAAGGTGAGCGCCCAGAGGATGAATTCGCCGCGGCCGCCCGGGTGTGGGACCAATACGACTTCTTCTACATCCACATCAAAAAGACCGACTCCAAAGGCGAAGACGGCGACTTCTTCGGCAAAGCCCAGGTTATCGAGACCGTGGACCGCGCGCTCCCCAAGCTCATGGAGCTCAAGCCCGACGTGGTCATCATCACCGGCGACCACTCGACCCCGGCCAAGTGGCGCAGCCACTCGTGGCATCCCGTGCCCTTCTTGATCTGGGCGCCGGCCTCGGTGCGCCCAGATAGCCAATATCGCTTTGGCGAAACCGCGTGCGCGCAAGGCGGCCTGGGCACCTTCCCCGCGCTGCAAACCATGCCTTTGGCCCTGGCCCACGCGGGGCGCCTCAAAAAGTTCGGCGCGTAAGCGCGGTTTGACCCACGTCCCAGTTTCGCATACAATTCCCGCAACCTTTGTGGGGGGATATCCATGGACAAACGAACGGTGCAAACCACCCAGGCTCCGGCCGCGATCGGTCCCTATTCCCAGGGCGTTGTGGCCGGTGGATGGCTCTTCGTGTCGGGCCAATTGGGCCTCGACCCCCAGACCGGGCAACTCGTCCCGGGGGGTGTGCAAGCCGAGACCGAGCAAGCGCTGCGCAATCTGCGCGCGATCGTGCAGGCCGCGGGCGGCGACCTCCGCCATGTGGTCAAGGTCACCGTATACTTGCGGGACATGGCCGACTTCGCGGCCATGAACGAAGTGTACGCCCGCTTTTTCGCGGACCAACCGCCTGCCCGGGCAGCCATTCAAGCGGCCGCGTTGCCCAAAGGGGCCGCGGTAGAAATCGAAGCTGTGGCCTATTTGGGCGACTGAGGCCTTACCGAGGTCGGCCCATCCATGCCTTCATCAGCCTCTGCTCCACCTCGCCGTCGCCTAAGCCTGCGTCCTGCTGAGCAGCGGGTCCTTTTGGTATTGGGGGACGTCGCCGCGTCTTTGCTCGCGTGGCTGGCGGCCACCACCCTCTGGTTTTCCATGGCCCTGCCCCACCATACGTGGCGAACGTGGATCGAATTCCTGACCACCCGGCCCTGGTGGTTTTACACCCTGCCCTTTCTCTGGGTGTTGTTTCTGGTGGACTTGCACGACGACAGCCGCGCGTTCAACCTTTACCGCACGGCCCAGGGCTTGTTGAGCGTCGCGCTGCTCGCGCTGGTCCTTTACCTCATGACCTATTTCGTGCTCAACGTCGACCGACGCGTGCTCCCGCGGGTGAGCGTCGCGGCTTTCATCGCGTTCGCGACCCTGTTCGTCTTTTTGTGGCGTTACCTCTATATCCGCATGATCCAGCGAACCGGGCGCCGCGTGCTCATTGTGGGCGCGGGCCGTCACGGCCGCGAGCTCGCCGCCTCGCTGCAGAACGAGCCCACGGGCACGCCCCTCTACCTGGTCGGCTTCGTGGACGACGACTGGACCAAACACGGGCGCAAGTTCTCAGGCCTGCCGGTCCTGGGGGATGCGAGCACGCTGCTCGACGTGGCCGTTCGCTACCAAATCACCGACGCGGTCGTCGCGATTGTGGGCGAGATCCGCGGCGAGCTCTTCCAGGCCCTGTTGGATTTGCAATCCTCCGGCGTTGAAGTTACGCACTTGCACGCGTTCTACGAAGAGGTCTACCAGCGCGTGCCCATCTCACACCTGGGCGCGAATTGGATGCTGGACTCCTTCGTCGACGAAGCCCGCAAAAGCGTGTTTTACGAATGGGCCAAACGCGGGCTCGACATCCTCGGCGCGACCCTGGGCCTCGCGCTCTTAGCCGTAATGCTGCCCCTGATCGCGCTCGCGATCTGGCTCGAGAGCGGGCGCCCCATCCTCTTCAAGCAAAAGCGCGTGGGGCGGCACGGTCGCCTGTTCACGGTGTATAAATTCCGCACCATGTGGCCTCGGGACCGCATGCCCGAGCCCGATGGCACGACCAACCGTTGGGCCGACGACGAAGAAGTGCGCCGCGTAACCCGCGTGGGGCGCATCTTGCGCAAATCGCACCTGGACGAATTCCCGCAGTTCTGGAACGTTTTGCTCGGCCATATGAGCGTGGTCGGGCCCCGACCCGAGCAGCCCAAGCTGGTTGAGGCCCTGGAAAAGACCATCCCCTTTTATCGCGCCCGGCTTTTGGTCAAGCCCGGCATCACGGGATGGGCCCAAATCAAGTACGGTTATGCGGCAACGGTCCAAGACACCGAACGCAAGCTGGAATACGACCTGTACTACATCAAGCACCGCAACATCCCCCTGGACCTGCTCATCATCTTGCGAACATTGGCGTCGGTCTTGGGGTTCCGAGGGCATTAGGGCCAGAGCCGCGAAGGGGGGGAAGATGCGCGTGGTGGTCACCGGCGGCGCGGGGTTCATCGGTTCTCATCTGGTGGATGCCCTGCTTGCGGCCGGACACGAAGTCCGGGTTGTGGATGATTTCTCGACCGGACGGCTCGAAAACCTGCCTCAGGGGCATGCGAAGCTGCAGGTGGTGCGGGCCGATGTGCGCGAGTTCGACGCGATCCGCCGCGCGTTCGAGGGGGCTGAGCTGGTCTTTCACTTGGCCGCACTGGTCTCGGTCCCCCAATCGGTGCAAACGCCCCAGCGAGCCCACGCGATCAACACAACCGGTACGCTCAACGTTCTCGAGGCCGCGCGGCAAGCCGGCGCGCGGCGAGTGGTTCTGGCCTCGAGCGCGGCGGTCTACGGCGAGCCCGAGACGCTGCCCTTGCACGAAGGCCTGCTCCCGCGGCCTTTGTCGCCTTACGCGAGCAGCAAAGTCGCGAACGAGGCCGACGCGCACGCGTACACGGCCAGCATGGGGCTCGAGGCCATTGCTTTGCGGTTCTTCAACGTGTATGGCCCGCGGCAGCGCGCGGACAATCCGTACTCGGGCGTGATCGCCCGCTTTGTCGAAGCCCTGCGCCAGGGCCGCGCGCCCACGGTGTTCGGCGACGGGCATCAGACCCGAGATTTCATCTTTGTGTCGGATGTGGTCGAAGCCCTGCTCCGCGCGGCCGACGCGCCCGCGAGCGCGGCCGGGCAGGCGTACAACGTGTGCACAGGCCAGGCGGTCTCGCTCCTCGAGCTGTTGGACGTGCTGTACCGCCACTTTCCGCACGCGCCGCGGCCCAAATTCGGGCCGCCCCGCGCGGGCGACATCCGCCACTCCCGCGGGGATCCCACGCGCGCGGCCCAAAAGCTGGGGTTTCGCGCGCGCGTGTCGTTGGAAGAGGGCTTGGGCCGATTAATCCGCGCCATGCTCCGCGAAGGGTGATACAATCCCTGCAAGCGTCGGACAAGGCCGATCCAGGCCTCCAGCGCGAGCTCCGCTTACATCATCATCCTTTCTCGGGCCAAGGAGTGCCCTATGCGTATCCAAAGTGTGACCTATTACCACGTGCGCATGCCGTTGCGTTTCCCCTTCGCGACCTCGACCGCGAGCCGCACCGAGCGCGACGCGCTCATTCTGGAAGTGCGCGACGCGGACGGTTATGTGGGCTGGGGCGAGGTCGTGGCCGGTTACGCGCCGCATTACTCTTGCGAGACCGCCTGGACTGCGGAACACATCCTCGGCGAGTTTCTCATCCCTGCGTTGTTTGACGCACCCGTTGACCACCCAGGCGACTTCACCGACCGGGTGCAATGGGTGCGGGGGCATCGCATGGCCCGCGCGGGCTTAGAGATGGCCCTGTGGGACCTCTACGGCAAACGCCTGGGCCGCTCGTTGCGCGATCTCCTTGGCGGCGTCCGCGACCGGGTCCCGGTCGGCGTATCCATCGGGTTGCAAGAAAATCCCCGCGCGCTGGTGGAACGGGTGGGCTACTACCTCAACCAAGGCTATCGGCGCATCAAGCTCAAAATCAAACCCGGGTACGATGTGGAATTCGTGCGCGCGGTCCGTGAGGCCTATCCCGACATCCCGCTTCAAGTGGACGCAAATAGCGCGTACGACCTGGATACCGCGCAAACCCTGCGCCCTTTGGACGATTACCAACTTCTGCTTATCGAACAGCCGCTAGCCCACGACGACCTGTGGGACCACCACAAGTTGCAGCAAGTGTTCCGCACGCCCATCTGCCTGGACGAGAGCATCACCTCGGCCGACAAGGCCCGCAAAGCTATTGAGATGGACGCGGCCCGGGTCATCAACATCAAGGTGGGCCGGGTCGGCGGGCTGATCGAAGCTGTGCGCATCCACGATCTGGCAGCCCAACACGACGTGCCCGTGTGGTCCGGGGGAATGCTGGAAACCGGCATAGGTCGAGCCGCGAATTTGGCCCTGGCCTCGCTGCCGAACTTCCGGCTGCCGAGCGATATTTCGGCCACGGACCGCTACTACGAGATGGACATCACCGAAGAGCGCTTCGCGCTCAACGACGACAGCACCATCACCGTGCCCCTTGGGCCCGGCTTGGGGGTGCGCGTGAACCGCGACGCGCTCGCGTACTATACCCTGCACAGCATGACGTTCCTCAATCCCAACGAAGGGCACCCCCGCTAGAAGGACGGGGCGCATATGAGCGAAACGAACAAAAAAGCGCAAGTCGCACCGCCCAAAACCACGTATGACCAGGCCCTCGAGGCCCTCGAAGCCGGGGACTACCCCCGGGCGCGGAAGCTCATCATCCGCCTGCTCAAACGCGACCCCAACAATGTGACGTATTGGCTCTGGCTCTCGGTCGCGGCCGAAACCGCGAAGGAACGAGAACACAGCCTGCGCCAGGTGCTCAAGCTCGACCCGCAACACCCCACCGCGCAGCGCGGGTTGCGATACTTCGCCGCGAAGGATGTCACCCCCGGTGAGCCCGTGCGCCTGGACCGTCGCGCGCAATGGCAGGCGGAGGTGCTCGCGCCATGGACACCCCGTCAGGCCCGGCCAGCCTGGCAGCGCCGCGGGCTCGCGTTGCTGCTCGGTGTGGTTACGGTACTGCTGCTCGCGCTGGGCTATCAAGGATGGTCGTATTGGCGGAGCCGACCCACGCCCTTGCCGACTTTGGGCTTTATCACCGTGGTCGCGACCACGCCCGCCGTCACAACGCCCACCGCGACGTTGCCCCCATCTCCCACCCCGCGCGGGACGCCCCAACCTTTAGGCCAGGTGCTGGGCGTGACCCACACCCCCACGCCGCTCTACGTGAACACGCCCCATCCGTATGAGGCGTATCACCGCGCGCTGGACGCGATGGGCCGCGGGGATTGGGCCGCGGCAGCGGCTTATTTCGAGCAACTCCTGGATCAGGAACCCGCGCCCGACCTCGCGTATTATTTGGCCGAGGCCTACTACCACCTGGCGCGTTACGCCGATGCGCGGCGCGCGTTGCGCCAGGCGCTGGATATGGACCCGAATTTCGGGCCCGCGCATCGCCTTTGGGCCCAGGTGCTCATGGCCGAATGGCGCACGCGCGAACAAAGCCCGACCGCGGCGGATTTCGCGGTGGTTGAACAGCACCTGCGCGCCGCGCTCAAGCTCGCGGGCGACGATCCGCTCACCTATCAGGCTGCGCTGGACTACTGGCTCGGCTGGCGCGAGGACGTGGACCAAGCCGAGCGGTTGCTCGCCCGCGCGCGAGAGGCCACGGGCGACCTGCCCCGCTGGGATTATTACGAAGCCTGGCTCGCCTACCTGCGCGGGGATACGGAGGCCGCATGGGAGGCGATCGAGCGTGCGCTGGAACGCGACCCCACGATGCTCGAGGCCTACGCGCTGGCCGCGCGCATCGCGCTCGCGCGCGGGGATGTCGAGGCCGCGCGCGAGGCCGCGGAGGTCTATTACCGGTACCGGCCCGAAGACCCTGACGCGATCTTGCTCTACGCGCAAGTGCAAATCGCCCATCCAGAGGGCGATCCCGAAGCAGCTTTGGCCGCGCTCGACGCGCTGGCCGACCACGCGTCACCGTTGATCTTGCGTCAGCGGGTCGCGCTGCTGGGCGAGGCCTACCTGCGCCTGAACCAACCCGAAAAAGCGCTCGAATACCTCGAGCAGGCCGACCGCTGGGATCCGTCTTTTGCCAATGCCATGCGCCGCGGGCACGCGCACCGCGCGCTAGGGGATTATGGCGCGGCGCTGGTGGCCTACCGCGAGGCTTATGAACGCGCGCAGACCGAACGCGAGCGCTATACCGCGCTGTATTGGCGCGCGAAGATGGCCGAAGCGTTGGGGCTGACCACGACGGCCCAGCGCGATTGGCGCGCGCTGCTGGACGCGCCGCCTGACCTCGTGCCCTGGGAGTGGCGGGCAGAAGCGGCTGCCGCCCTTGGCTTGCCCACGCCAACCCCGCCGGCATCCGTGACGCCCTCTCCCACGCCGACCGCCTCCCCCTAAAATCCCGGGGAGGCCGAAGGCGCAAGCCCAAAGAAAAAGCCCACGGGCGAGGTCCAACCCGCCCGTGGGCGCTTCGTGGTTTTGCTGCTGTGTTACGCGGCGAGCTGGCGCCGCAAGGTCTCGGCTTCTTCGCGAAAGCGGGCCAATTTCTCGCGCTCGTGCTGGACCACGTTCGCGGGCGCTTTTTGC
>JAADEP010000181.1 GCA_013153335.1 Chloroflexota bacterium | reverse complement strand
GAAGTCACCGCGGAGCTGGTAGAGGCGCAAAAGCGCTCGGAGGAGCGTATTGCGCGGTTGGAGAAAGTCACCGCGGAGCTCGTCGAAGCGCACAAGCGTTCCGAGGAACGTATCGCACGGCTGGAGAAAGTCACTGCGGAGCTGGTAGAAGCGCAAAAGCGCCTGGAGGAGCGGCAAGCGCGCTTTGAGCACGAAATCACCGAGCGGGTTAGCCGCCTGGAGAGCAAGGTCGCCCACATCAGCGAGCGGCTGGAGCGGCTCTCGGATACGGTCGGCTATACCCTCGAAGACCGAGCCTACCGCAGCCTGCCCAAGTTGCTGGCCGAGGATGGCGTAGAGGTAATCGGACGGCTGCGACGCATTTACCTCAAGGTGCGAGGCCGGCAACGGCAGCTCAATATCTACGGCCATGGCCGTCGCGGAGACGAAGAGGTCCTCATCTTGGGCGAGGCCAAGACCCGTCCTTCCCGCCGCGAAGTCGATCGTTTTGTCCGCTTGATTCGGGCGGTGGAAGAACAAGAGGGCGTGCGCGTGTATCCTATCTTCGTCGCGTACGACTTCCCGCCAGAGATAGAGGCGTATATCCGCCAAAAGGGCATACGCCCGATTTGGTCCTACGAGCTCGACGTCTAACCCGGGAACAAGGCGGCGGTTTCGCCGCCATCCATTTTTAACGCCAAGGAGGGCGCACGATGAAGTTTCACGTCAAAGACTTGAGCCTGGCCGACGAGGGGAAATTGCGCATCGAATGGGCAGAACGGGATATGCCCGTCTTGCGCTTGATCCGTGAGCGTTTTGAGCGAGAAAAACCCCTTGAAGGGAAACGCATCGCGGCCTGTCTGCACGTCACCACCGAGACCGCGAACCTGATGCGTACCCTCAAGGCCGGGGGCGCGGAGGTCGTCTTGACCGCGTCCAACCCCCTTTCGACGCAAGACGATGTCGCGGCCGCGTTGGTCAAACACTACAACATCCCCGTGTTCGCGATCAAAGGCGAAGACACCGAGACCTACTACAACCACCTTCGGGCCGCGCTCGATATCCGGCCGCACATCACCATGGACGACGGCGCGGACCTGGTGAGCACGCTGCACAAAGAACGCCGCGACCTCTTGCCCAACATTATCGGCGGGACCGAAGAGACGACAACCGGGGTGATTCGGCTGCGCGCGATGGCGGCCGAAGGCGCGCTCGCGTACCCCATCATCGCGGTCAACGATGCGATGACCAAGCACTTGTTCGACAACCGCTACGGTACCGGCCAATCCACCATTGACGGGCTGATGCGCGCGACCAACATCTTGCTCGCGGGCCGCACCATCGTGGTCGCGGGCTATGGCTGGTGTGGTCGCGGGGTCGCGATGCGGGCCCGGGGCATGGGCGCGCAAGTTATCGTCACCGAAGTGGACCCGCTCAAAGCCCTCGAGGCCGTGATGGACGGCTATCGAGTCATGCCCATGCGGGAAGCCGCGAAAGAAGGCGATGTGTTCATCACCGTGACCGGCGACGTGCACGTGTTGGATCGGGAGCACTTCGAAGTAATGAAAGACGGCGCGATGATGGGCAACGCGGGGCACTTCAACGTCGAGATCAATATCCCGGCCCTTGAAGCCATGGCCGTAGCCAAACGGCGGGTGCGTCCCTTCGTTGACGAATACACCATGCCCGACGGGCGACGGCTGTATCTTTTGGCCGAAGGGCGCCTGCTCAACCTGGCCGCAGCCGAAGGCCACCCCGCGAGCGTGATGGATATGTCCTTCGCCAACCAGGCCTTGAGCGTCGAATATCTGATTCACAACGCGGGCAAACTCAAGCCCCAGGTCTACCCCGTCCCGCGCGAAATCGACGAAGGCATCGCGCGGCTCAAGCTGCAGGCTATGCACATCGAGATCGACACCCTGACCCCCGAGCAAGAGCGCTACCTGCGCTCGTGGGAAGAGGGCACCTAAGCCTCCTCGCCGCGCGGAGCGGGAAAAACGCCTTAAAATCACAAAGCGACCTCCGCTTGGGGAGGTCGCTTTGTGGTTTGGGTCAACCTGTCGGGATTAGGCCTCGGGGTTCGGCTTGTGGCAGAACCACCAATCGTAGCATTCATATTCCTCGAGGCGCTTCTTGGCTTCTTCGATGGTCTTCGCGGGCGGCACGATCACCCGATCGCCGATGAGCGCGTTGTTCGGCCAGTTGGCGGGCGTCGCGACGCCATACTTATCCGAAACCTGCAGCGCCTTAATCGCGCGCAAAATCTCGTCCATGTTGCGGCCAATCTCTTGCGGGTAGTACAGAATCAGGCGCACGATGCCCTTATCATCGACGATGAACACCGCACGGACCGTGCTCGATCCCTTACCCGGATGAATCATGCCCAGTTGATGCGCAATGGATTCATTCGCAGCAATGATGGGGAACTCGATCTTCGTGCCGAGCTTTTCCTCAATCCACTCAACCCACTTGATGTGCGAGAACACCTGGTCGACCGAAAGGCCGATGAGTTTGACGCCCAGTTCCTTGAACTTGGGGTACAGCGTCTGGAACGCGTGGAATTCCGTGGTGCAAACCGGGGTAAAGTCCGCGGGATGGCTGAACAGCACAAACCAGGACCCCTTGAAGTCATCGGGCAAGGTCATGGTCCCATGGGTCGTTTCAACGGTCAGTTTGGGGAAGGGATCGCCCAACAAAGGCATCCGGGCAACGGTCTCGGTCATTGTTGACCTCCTTATTTAGAATGATTCCAATCTTCGCCCCGATTATACCGGCTCTCGAGCGGCCCAAAGATAAGAAGTTTATTAGAACGCGCGGAGCGGCCATGCGCGTTCCCAAACAAACCGAACAACTTTTCGTGCGAAAACCGCGGGAGGAGCAGCGTAAGGGCCCGAAGGCTCAGCGCAGCGCCGCGTACAAACGCTCCAGCGACAGATCCGGCGCCACGGTGCCTGGCTCGCGCAGGGTGAGCGCGGCCGCGGCCGTGCCCAGACGAACAGCCTCATCAGGCGGGAGGCCCTCGCGCAGGGCGAACAACACCGTGGCGGTCAGGGCATCACCGGCGCCGGTGGGGTCGCGCACCTCGGTCTGAACCGCGGGGATGTGGCCGCTCAAGTACGGCGTAGCGTAGCACACACCGAATTCGGCCAAGGTCACCATCGCCAAGTCAATGCCCCGCGCGACCAGCGCCTGCGCGGCCTGCAACGCCGCGGCAAAATCATCCTGGGGGATGGGGTAGCCCAACAGCGCGGAGGCCTCGAGGTGATTTTGGGTCAGCAAGGCGAGCTGGTCAAGGTAAGGCTGCAGGCGCTGCGCCAGGGACGTCGACGTGGCGTCCGCGGCCACAGGGCGCCGGTAGCGGCGCGCGAGGCGGAAGATCGTGCGCAACGTTTCCGGAGGCAGGTTCGCGTCGATGAAGATCAGGTCCGCCTGTTCAAACGCGTGTTCGTGCGCCGAAACATAGTCGGGGGTCAACGCCTCGACCACCCGCATATCATGCACCCCGTAATGCAGCCCGCCCTCCGGATACAGCAGGCCAATATACGTGCCCGTAGGATGATCCGCGACCACCCGGCTCAGCGAGACGTCCACGCCCAGCTCGGTCAAGTGCTCGAGCAAATAGCGGCCCTCGGGGTCGTTCCCGACCGCGGTCATCAGGCGCACGTCTTGCTCCAAGCGCGCGAGGTTCTCGGCCACGTTGCGCGCGATCCCACCGAAGGCCGTGCGAATATGCGCGGGGACCCGATCCCGTTCCTGCAGGGGCTCTTGCGGCGCGGCGATCAAGTCCAAGCCCGAAGTGCCAATGACCAGCACCGGTCGGGTTGGATCGAGAGCATCCCAAAAGGCCATGGCGATTTCTCCACCCAGGCGCCCGCGCGGGGCCTAGCCATAAAGCCAATCATCCGGATGGCTCGAAGGCAAAGGCACCTGGCCGGGCGTCAACACATTCCACAGCGGCACCATCGCGGAGAGAAGGGCCAGCAACATGCGCGCCCAATCCTCTTGGGTCGCATGATCCGGATCGGGAATCTCAGGGCAAACCCGCAGCGACTCGCCCTTGGCACCGTCGGGCTGTTGGCGCGGGAAGTGGTCCGAGAGGCGCAGGAGAAGGTTCCATGTCAAACGATACAGGCCGCGCAAATACGCTTGCACTTCCAGCAGGGTGAAGCCGGGCCCTAACGTCCGCTCCTCATACAGCGCGATTTCTTCCAGGATATCGCGCCACGCGCTTTGCACACCCGTCCAAAACATGCTATCGAGGAAGTCAGGCGAGCGCCACCGTTGGGAGAAGCGATTATGCGGGAAGAAGAATTCTCGCACATTACCGGCCAGTCGCTTGGGCGGAAGAGGTTCGCTGAAGACCACGCTTTCGATATACGTTCCGCGAGCCTGGGCTTTTTTATTATCCGGGCCATTGAGCTCGCGCAGCAGCGCCTCGCGCAGCTCCTCCAACGTGACCGTTTGCCAGCGCGTCTTCAAATTCGCCAAAAAGTGCTCCCGCAAGTCGGGCGAGAGCTGCTCCAGGTACTCATCCACCACAGACCAGTGCAGGCGGTTGAACAGGTTACTCACTGTGTAGCGCACAATAACCCGCCGAAACGCCTGGTGCACGTCCTCCTCGGTCACAAAGCGCGCGAGTTCCACGACCGAAAACTCGGACCGGTTCGCGGGCTCGCGGCGGATCATGTGCGACACCGAATTCTCGATAGCCTTGGGCCGCGTCTCGTCGCCGTAGAGGCGATAGCGCACCTCGACGTGTCGGATCAAAACCGGTACGCCGTCTTGGGTGTACAAACGCAAATTCTTCAAACGCAAAGGCGGATATTCCGGTCGCCACAAGAGGAAGTACCGCACCCGCTCAAAGGGGTTCAAGTGAAAGTTGAGCTCATACTCGCGGGCGCACGTACACAGCCAGCGAGAACGGCAGGCCTCGCGCGGGACCGGCCGCGGCAGCCCGGGGATCTCCATCTCGGCCAGCGGCGAAGGCTGATGCACGCAACGCACACTCACGCTCGGCGCGGGCAAATCTGCGGTCGACAGCACCCGATACGATTCCACCAAGGGCAAAACCACGCGCGCCTGCGCCTCGTCCCGGCTGACCAGGGGCTCGACCACCGCGGCCAAATTCGGGTCAAGATAAGCGAGCAGAGGCCCGCCCAAGTTTCGGACCCACGCGGGCACCAGGATCTGCCATTTCTTCTTTTTGAGGTCCCAGTTGGCAAAGGGGAAGGCCATGATCCAGGGGTCGCGCGCGTTCCCGAAGGCCTGCGCGTCTAAGAACGCCTCGCTGAGGAAGACCGCCCAAGCCTGGGCCTGGAGGGCTTCGTGTTCGGTCTTGAGCGCGGCATCCTGGCCTTCATCTTCGTCCTCGTCGCGAGCCTTGCGATAACGTTTCGCGTCGGCCGCGAGGGCCTCATCCAACTCGAACAAGTCCGTTTGCACGAACGCGGCCAACCGCCGGGCGCCCAAGCGGGCCTGGCGCATGACCCAAAGCGCGGCCAAGGGCAGGCCGAAGACCACGAGCACCGTAAAGAGCCCCGCGAGGGGTCCACGGCCAACCCAGGGCCGTCGGCTCAACGCGGCCGCGGCCAAAATCAGGAACAAAACCAGCGCGCTACCGTACTCCAGAGCCCACCGAACCCACGTTCGGCGCTTCATCGTGGGATCGGGGGAAAAGGGAGGCGGTAAGGGGGTGGTGGGCGTGCTCATCCGTTCTCTTCCCAGAAATGGCGCAGGCGCTGCAAATTCCGTCGCAGGCGAAGCAAAGGCTCCTTCAACTCGGTAGCCTCGGTAGCGGATAAGTCCGTTCGCTCCCACGCGCGTTCCAGGGCTGCGTAGAAGCGGTCGAAGAAGTCGATGGCCTGCTTGGGATGGTCATAGCGCCCCAAAGCGGGACGACCGGCGCGTTGGGCACAAAATTGCTCGTATAGCGCGCGAGCAATCCCTTGATACGCCATTTGCTCGCCCTTTTGGCGCTCCTGGTGCATGGCCTGGCTGTAAATGTAACGCTCGATTTCCGTCAATTCCACCCATAAGGGGTGATATACGCTATCGATGTGCAGACGTTCAACCTCGCGCTCGAGATAAATCGCCTCAATGCGAACCCGAGTCACCCGAATCCCGCGCTCTTGGAGCATGCCGTAATCCAGACTGGCGTCGGGCTTGATTTGGTTTCGAGCGGCCGCGCCGGCGGGCAAATAGATGCGGCTGGTCAAACGGTTGTAAATCGCGCGTTGGATCTCCTCCCAGCCCAGCATGGGGTTGCCTTCTTCGTCCAGAAACTCCTCGTGCAGCTGGAAGAGGGCGTTGACGTCCATGCCGAAATTGCTGACTTCCTCGCGCCAAGCCTGGGCCAGGAGCTCTTGCACAATCGAGGTTGCCGAAAGCAACTCGGGCAGGTGTTCGTCGTCTCGGCGGTCCAGGGCCGCCAAAATATCCTCTTCGGTTTCCGCGCCCATAGCCTCGGTGATCACCGCGCGAGCCAGGCGTTCCGCGGCCTTGCGATGCCCATGGAACCAGGTCAAAAAGCGGCCTTCCTCCCATTCCTTCCGCCACTTTTTGCGCTGCTCTTCCTTGGCCTTCTTCCACGCGGTCGCGGTGACGCCCAGGAACTTGGCCCAGCGGGGCAACTCGGGTGCGTCGATGTAGAACGTTTCGTCATCGAGCACATACTCCGCGACCAACAAAGCCGAGAGCCGCGCATCGCGGCCCAAGGTGACCAACGTCTCTTGATTGCGGTCAGGCGGATTGCCTTTGCGCATCCACGCGTCGCCCCCCACGCTCACCTTGTGCGGACGCAGGTCGATCGTGGCCACAATCCGCCAACCCGGCTTGAGCAGCACAATCCCCGGGCCGAAGATTTTGAAGTCGCGGCTATCGTGGGCATAAAAAACCGCGACGCTCGACTGGTCGATAAGCGCGATGCCCGGGCCGGGGCGAGCGTTCTCTTGCCGTGCGCGGGCCAAGCCCCCTTCCACCCGGCCAAAGCGCAGAAACAGCGTCTTCGGATAGGCCAAATCCGCGATGCGTTGGACCAGGCTGTTCCAGATCAGGCGGCGGAAGAAGTGCATCCAAATCCAATCCATCCAATCCGTGGGCAGGGGCAATAGCAGCCGAATGTACGTTTGGAACCAACGCCAGTAGGCCAGCACCCATATCGTGCCCGATAGCGCGCCCAACCCGACCGCCAACAAGCCGGTCAGCGGCGCGGACCATCCCAAAAGCCAGCCCAAACCCACGGCCAGGGCCATCCCAAAAGCCACGCTGCCCAACAACGGGCCCAACGCCCGCCAGCGTCCCGGATTCACCAACGCCTTTTTGGGCTTCGAAGGCGCTCGTTTTTTCCGGGCCGACGCATCGCTGCGGAGGGAGAATCGAGGTAACCGCATCGCAAATTTCGCTCGTTCCGCCGGAATTATGGTATAAAGGTCATACGTCGTGTGCGCATCCGGGAAGGACAAGGAAAGTGTACCATAAACCTTGGACATTTGGTAAGGGGACAGATCGTTTTTGGCGTCACGGTCGAGCCAGACCGAAGATAGGTAATAAAGGACATTACGCAGAAGGGGCGTACCATGGCGCAAAACACCGAGTGCCATAAGCAGCTTCGCCAAGAACTCGACTCGGGCGAGCGTCTGCTATGGGTCGGCCAACCCAAACCCGGGATTTGGCTCCGTCCTAGCGATGGCTTTCGCTTCGCCTTTGGGCTTGTGTGGCTTTGCTTTAGTTTGTTCTGGGAAGCCTCGGCCCTGGCCATGGCGTTTCAGGCCAAGGCGAAAGGCCAAGGCGACTTCGTGGTCTGGATCTTTCCGCTCTTCGGTCTGCCTTTTGTGTTGATAGGGCTTTATTGGGTGGTGGGTCAATTCTGGATGGATGCGTGGCGTCGGGCTCGGACGTGCTATGGCGTAACCGACCGCCGCATCCTCATCCTAAGCCCGAGCCTGTGGAAGGGCCGGATCCTCAAGAGCCTTGATCTCGCGTCCCTTGGCGAAATCACCCTGCACGAACGCGGGGACGGATACGGCACTATCCTGTTCGGGTCCGAGATGCCCTGGTTCACCCAATACCACTACTGGTGGGGCATTCCCTTCAGGTACACGGTGCCCCAGTTTGAGAACATCCCCGAGGCGCGACGCGTGTACAACCTCATCCTGCGGCTGCAACGCGAAGCGCGCCACGCGGCCGCGTCGTCCGGCCCGTTCCCTGACAAAGCGTTCGAGCTTGAAGCCTAGCCGAGCTCGCGGCAGCCCCTGCCAACCCACCCGCCGGCCCCGGGCCAGCGACCGCGGTTCGCGGGCGGCGGAACCCGCGCTTGGCCCGCCCGTCCCGCGGGCGGCGAAACCCGCCCGCTAGAAATTTGCCGCCTGCTCGTCCGCGAAAAATTCATCACCGCACGCCCGCGCTGGGCCGGATGGTTCGCGCGCAATTTTATATTAGCCGCGGGCTTCCAGCCCGCGACTGAAGGGAAATTGTGCCCGAACCATCCGGCCCAACGCGTGGAGGCGTGCAGTGGGGGACTTCTAGCGGGCGGGTTTCGCCGCCCGCGGGGCGAACCAAGCGCGGGGT
>JAADEP010000078.1 GCA_013153335.1 Chloroflexota bacterium | reverse complement strand
TCCGGGTGCCGGTGCGCGATATCCGGCTCTCGGCTGGCGCGGGCTTCTTGTACCCGCTGGTGGGCAAGATCCGCACCATGCCCGGCCTGCCCACCCGACCCGCGTACATGGACGTGGACCTCGACCTGGAAACGGGCCGCGTGGTGGGGCTGTTCTAGCCCTCTCCGCGACGGAGTCCAAGGGTCATCCGGGGCGGTCGCACACCAGGCCGCCCCGGTGTTTTTTCATCTCGGCCGCGCCCAATCCAAAGCCCCTGGGGTCGACGTTATAATAAGGTGAAAGCCTTACACCACGGAGGTTTGGCAATGCGGTATCGACGTTTAGGCACGGCGAGTGGTCTCAAGGTCAGTGAGATCGCGTACGGTGCGTGGGTGACTTTCGGCAACCAGGTCGACGAAAAAGGGGCCCGAGAGCTCATCCATCGCGCGTATGACTTGGGCGTGAACTTTTTCGATAATGCGGACGTTTACGCGAACGGTCAAGCTGAAATTCTGATGGGCAAGGCCATCAAAGGCCTGCCCCGAGAAGCCCTGGTCATCTCGACCAAGGTCTTCTGGCCGACCATGCCCGGTCCGAATGGGCGTGGGCTTTCTCGCAAGCACGTTATGGAGTCCATCCACGCGTCGCTCAAGCGGCTGGATTTGGACTACGTGGACATCTACTACTGCCATCGCTTTGACCCCGAGGTTCCCTTGGAAGAAGTGGTGTACACCATGGACACCCTGATCCGCCAGGGGAAGATCTTGTATTGGGGCACGTCGGAGTGGACCCCCGCGCAAATTGTGCGCGCATGGGCCATTGCGAAAGAAAATCACTGGGCGCCGCCTGTGGTGGAACAACCCCAATACAACATGTTCCACCGCCGCCGGGTAGAAGTGGATCTCGTCCCCGTGGCCCGCGATTTGGGCATTGGGCTGACCACGTGGAGTCCGCTCTACTACGGCATTCTCACGGGCAAGTACAACGACGGCATCCCCGAGGGAAGCCGAGCTTCGTTGGAGCGCATGGCCTGGATGCGGGATTACATCACGCCGGAGCGCATTGAGAAGGTGCGCAAGCTCACGGAGTTGGCCCAAGAGCTGGGCGTGACGCCCGCGCAGCTGGCCATCGCGTGGTTGCTGCGGGTGCCTGAGGTGAGTTCGGTCATCACCGGCGCGACCAAGATCTCGCAGCTGGAAGAGAACGTGGCCGCGGTCGAGGTCGTGGACAAGCTGAACAACGAGGTCCTGGAGCGCATCGAGCGCATCCTGCAGAACGCGCCCGAAGGCTAAAGCGCCTGACCACGCCCCACCCGGCGGGGAAGGGCCTGGCCTACGGCCCCCTTCCCCGCCTTTTTCACGGCTCTTGGAGCACGATGTCATGCACACAGGGCGAACCATCCGTATTTCGCGCCCGATCCAGGCCCTTCTCGGGTTCCTCGTGGGAATAGCCCTGGGTTTTGCCGGCCTTCTTTGGGTGAAAGCCCATCGTTCGCCATCCCCTCGCGAAACGCTCCAAGACCAAGTACGCACGTTCACCCAAACCATCGAGTTCGACCACACCACGTGGCAACTGCAAGCCCTGTGGCTGAAGTTCCGCTACGGCACACTAGACCCCGAACGCTATCTGAACATCCCGGGCCAGCGGGAGCAGGTCGAAGCTTATCTGCGCGTGGTTGAAGCCATCCACCGTCTTGAAGAAACGCAGCGGCAAATCTACGGCGACCCCAATCTCTCGGAAGCGGAACGGGCTGCGAAGCTCAACGAGCTCGAGCCCCAACTTCAAGCGCTTTACGCCCAACGAAGCCGCCTGGCCCCTATGGCCGAGGAGATCATCCAAGCGCAAGTCAGTGTGGTCTTGCACGACGTCGGCCTCACCCTGGGCGGCCAGCCGATCCCGCCGGTGTTGTATCACGTCTCCCCCCTGCCATGGGGATTGGTGGTCTCCCCGCGGGACGTCATCCGTCGCGACGCGTTTGTAACCCTGGAGCCTGATCTAACCGTCCAAGAGCATATTCGCTTAGAAGACGACATCGCGCATTCGCTCAATGTCTCAACCCTCGTCGTCCCCGTCGGCGGCGTGGGGACCTACCCCACCATGGTGATGGAGACCACGTACCTGCCTTGGTTGATCGAGACCGTAGTCCACGAATGGCTGCACAATTTCTTCGACCTCTTCCCTCTGGGGCGAAGTTATGAAGACAGCCCGGAGATGCGCACGGTGAACGAAACCGCGGCTTCGCTCGCGGGCCACGCGATCGGGCGTATGGTGCTGGAGCGGTTTTATCCGGACCAAGTGCCCGATCCGCCGCCCCCACCTCTGCCGCAAGAAGACGACGAAGAAGATGAAGCAACCATGCTGGCCGAGGAAGGGGAACATCACCAACCCGTGCCCGATCCGGCCGGGTTTGACTTCAATCGAGAAATGCGCCGGACGCGCGTGCGGGTCGATCAGCTGCTCGCGGAAGGCAAAATTGAAGAAGCCGAGGCCTATATGGAAGCGCGACGCCGCGTGTTCTGGGAGCACGGCTATCCTATCCGCAAGCTCAATCAAGCCTACTTCGCGTTCTACGGCGCGTACGCGGCCACACCGGGCGGGGCCGCGGGCGACGACCCGGTTGGCGAGGCGGTTCGAGAGCTTTGGGCCTTGAGCCCAGATCCGGGCACGTTTGTACGCCGATTGCTTTGGATTGATTCGTTCGAGGAATTGCAGCAGCTCTTAGAAACCCTGCGAGCCCAAGCGAGCCAAGGAGCCGAGCCGTGAGCGCGTTGGATTGGCGTCGGCGGTTGGGGCAGCTGGCTTTGCTCGTCGCGGCGTTGGTGCTCATCGGGACAGTAGGGTACCACGTGCTCGAGGGCTATACCTGGCTCGAAGCCCTATACATGACTTTGATTACCCTCTCGACCGTGGGCTATAGCGAAGTGCGCCCGCTGAGCGACCGCGGGCGTATGTTCACCATGGGTTTGATTGTGCTGGGCGTCGGCACGGGCGCGTATCTCTTCAGCGCGCTCACCGAATACATCATCAGCGGCGAGCTGCAAGGCACGTTAGAGCGGAGGCGACGCATGAAAGCTGTCAATCGACTGCATCAGCATTATATCGTGTGTGGATGCGGCCGCGTCGGGGAACAAGTCGCCGTGGAACTGGCACGGCTGCGTTTGCCGTTCGTGGTGATTGCGAACGAATCCCAGGGTTTGGCGCGATGCAAGCAACATGGGTTCCTCTACATTGAGGGCGATCCCACCGAAGACGCAACCCTGGTACAGGCGGGCATTCACCGGGCGCGAGGCTTGGTCGCGGTGTTGGATTCGGATGCGGACAACCTGTTCGTGGTACTCAGCGCGCGCAGCCTCAACCCAAACCTCAGCATCGTGGCGCAAGCGGTCGCGGAAGACACCGAAAAGAAGCTCTACAAGGCCGGTGCGGATCGGGTCGTCTCGCCCTATGCCATGGCCGGGCACCGCATGGTGAGCTTGCTGGTGCGGCCTTACATCAGCGCGTTCTTAGACGCGACCTTGCGCAGCCCTGATCTGGAACTCTGGCTGGAAGAGATCCGCGTGTCCGAAGATTCCGAACTGGTCGGTAAGACCCTGGCCGAGGCCGACATTCGAGCGCGCAGCGGAGCGAACGTGCTGGCCATTGCGCGCGACGGCCAGCAAATGGACTGGTCCCCCACCGTGCGCATCCAGCCCGGGGACGTGCTCATCGTGCTCGGGCGCCGCGATCAACTGCTGCGCCTCGCCGAAATGGCAGGGGATGAGCGCCTTGTACGGCTCCTACGCCAAAGCGAAGGCGCCCCCTTCTGGGCCCGCCGCTTCCCCCTCGACGCGCGCCGCCTCCTGCGCCGCCGCCATCGCGGGTGAAGAGAGGGATTAAGTCATGCGTCGACAGTTCGGAAGTCGGCAGGTAAAGGCAAGCTGCGCCCAGGCAGAGAGCGGAAAGCGAAAGAGCAAGGGCTCGAAATTTGGCGCGGCAATTGCGAAAATGGCAAGCAGTGGCTATAATCAAGGGCACCTTGGACTCCGCTTTTGAGGCGTGTGATGAACCCGACCTATCCTCTTCTCGGTCCTTTGGATGAAACGGAGATCGAACGCCAGTTTCGGCTCCTTAATGCCAAGTTGGTTTACCTTTACCGAGAACGGCTCCAATCGTGGTACGCGCCCCGCACGGTCGTTGTGGTGCCGAGCCTATCCCTCGACCAAGAGGTGCTGAGCAAGATCCCGGGCGTGCACTATTACGAAGAACGCCTGCTTTACTATCTCATCTTGCTCCAGCAGCCTCGCACGCAGGTGATCTTCGTCACCAGCCAGGCCGTGGACCCTGTCATCATCGATTACATGCTCAACTTGCTCCCCGGGGTACCGGTCTCGCACGCACGGCGCCGCCTTGTTTTGCTGGATGCGCACGATGCCACTCGCCGTTCCCTCACCGAAAAAGTGCTCGAACGCCCGTGGCTCATCCGCCGAATTCGCGACGCGATCGCGTATCCCGAGACAGCCTACATGGAATGCTTCAACTCTACCCCCTTGGAACGCGAGCTCGCGGTTCGGCTGGGCATCCCGCTTTACGCGCTGGACCCGAGACTTGTGCACCTGGGCTCCAAGAGCTACAGCCGAGAAATCTTCCGCGAGGCCGAAGTCCCGTTGCCCGAGGGGTTTGAGCATCTTAAAGATGAAGACGACGTAGTATGGGCGTTGGCTGAGCTCAAACGGATGCAGCCCAACTTACGCCGAGCGGTGGTCAAGCTCAACTACGCGTTCTCGGGTGAAGGCAACGCGCTCTTTTCATACGAAGGCGCGCCGACCGACCCCAAGGCCCTGGCCTCCTGGATCCGAGAAGAGCTCCCGCGCCGCCTGCGCTTTGAAGCCGAGGACATGACCTACGAGGAATACATGCGCAAGTTCCTGGAAATGGGCGGCATTGTCGAAGCCTTTATTGAGGGCCAGGGCAAGCGCTCACCCTCGGTGCAAGGTCTCATTAATCCTCTGCGGGAAGGGACCATCGTCTCGACCCACGACCAAATCCTCGGCGGGCCGACCGGTCAGGTCTACTTGGGGGCTCGCTTCCCCGCGGATCGGGCCTATCGCCTGGATCTGCACGAGTTGGGCCGCCGGGTCGGCGAAGTGCTCACGGCCAAAGGCGCGATTGGGCGTTACGCGGTTGATTTTGTCTCGGTCCCCCAACCTGATGGCTCGTGGAAGCACTACGCGCTTGAGATCAACCTGCGCAAGGGCGGCACTACCCATCCCTTCATGACCCTCAAGTTCCTTACGGACGGGTACTACGATCTCGAGACGGGCTTGTACTACTCCGCAACCGGACAACCTCTGTATTACTACGCGACTGACAACCTCAAAAAGCCGGAATACCATGGGCTGACGCCCGAGGACCTTATGGACATCGTCGTGTGCGAAGGTTTGCATTTCAACGCGGCCGCGCACGAAGGCGTACTCTTCCATATTATTGATGCCCTCTCCGAGTATGGCAAAGTGGGCTTGGTGGCCATTGCGCCGAGCTATGAGCGGGCCGAAACCCTTTACAAAGAAGCCGAAGCCGCGCTGGACGCGCATGCGCGACGTCCTCGCGAATGTGGCCCCATCGAAGGCGACAGCAAACCAGCGCTAACCCACTTCCCGCCCATGTGGAAGGGATAGATGGCCGACGCGCCCGCGCCTTTGCTCTTCCGCCGAACGACGGTGATCTCGCCACCTCGCCGGGCCGAGGCGGTGGATGTCTTGCTCGCGCAAGGCCGGGTTCAGGCCGTCGCGCCAGCGGGGATGCTGGATGCCGACAACGCGGAGGTTCTCGACGCGGCCCATCTCATCCTGACTCCAGGCTGGATTGACCTGCAGATCAACGGAGCCTTTGGTCAAGACTTTACCCTTACGCCTCAAGCCTTGTGGGATGTAGCCGCCCAGCTCCCGAAGTTGGGGATCACGGCTTTTCTACCCACCATCATCACAGCTCCCCGGGAGACCGTCGCCCAAGCGCAAGCCATCTGGCTGGCAGGACCGCCGCCCGGATGGAAGGGCGCGCGGCCCCTGGGCTTGCACATCGAAGGGCCTTTCCTCCATCCAGAACGCAAAGGTGCTCACCCGCCCCAACATCTAAGGCTGCCCGATCGCGCCTGGGTCGAGGATTGGCACCCAGCTCGCGGCGTACGCATGGTCACCCTCGCGCCCGAACTCCCGGGAGCGCTGGAGCTTGTGCAATACCTTACCGCGCGCGGGGTTGTGGTCAGCATGGGCCACACCATGGCCACCTGGGACCAAGCCCAAGCGGCTTTTGCCGCAGGCGTAACATATGGAACCCATCTGTACAACGCGATGCGCGGGTTTCATCACCGCGAACCGGGCGCGGTGGGCGCGCTGCTCGCGCGGCCCGATATTCCGGTAGGGCTCATTGTGGACGGGATTCACGTGCACCCAGCCGCGGTGCGCCTGGCTTGGCAGGCCAAAGGTCCCTATGCACTAACTTTGGTCACCGACGCCTCAGCGGGCCTGGGCATGCCCCCTGGGACGTACCGCTTGGGCGACATGACCATCCTCGTGCGGGAGCACGACGCGCGGCTTCCCGACGGCACCCTGGCCGGAAGCGTGCTGCGGCCTGACCGCGCGCTGCGCAATCTTATGGCCTTCACAGCCGCGTCGTTGGTCGACGCCGTGAGCGCGTGGACGGTCGCGCCGGCGCGTGTCCTGGGCCTGCCCCGGCCTGCAATTGAGCCGGGCGCAGCCGCCAACCTCACCCTTCTCCACCGGGACGACCTCACCGTTGCCGGTACCGTGCTCGCTGGCCACCTCGTTTGGGCATAAATCTCTCGGCAACGGAGGCAATCATGGACCCACAAGCCAAGAAACACGCGTTACGGCAAATTACGTATGGGCTATATGTACTCACTGCCGCCCATGATGGGGACATCGCGGCCGGAACGGTGAACTGGCTTTCACAAGCTTCGTTTGACCCGCCGTTGGTCATGGTGGCCGTCAAGCGCGACAGCCGCCTCCACGACTTGATCGAAAAAAGCGGGCACTTCGCGGTCAACATCTTGGCCTCGGGCCAGAAAGACCTCGCGGCCGCGTTCTTCCGCCCGACCAAAGTTGAGGATGGGCGTATCAACGGCCTGGCCTTTGAACCCGGCCCCAAGACGGGCGCGCCCCTGTTGCTCGACGCGCCCGCGTGGTTCGAAGCGCGGGTCACCGACGCCATCCGTCGAGGCGACCACACCGTCTTTGTGGCTGAGGTCATCAACGCCGGCGTGCGCGACCCCAACGCTCAACCTCTAACCTTACGAGAAACCGGATGGTTCTACGGCGGATAGACCACGTCCATGTTAGAGAAGTCTATGAAAACCGGGGCCTTCAGTAAGCCCCGGTTTGTTTTTTGGTAAAATGTGAATAGGTGCAGCCGGGGAGGTAAGCCGCATCACGTTTGAGTATTGGGAAGGAGTTGAACCGTGGCAGGTAAGATGGATCGTTTCACGCAACGTGCACGCCGGGTGCTGAGCCTGGCTCACCAAGAAGCGGAACGTATGCGCCACAACTACATTGGCACGGAACACCTGCTCCTGGCCCTGATTCGAGAAGAAGGGGGCGTTGCCGGGCAGGTGTTGCGTGCGTTGGGCGTGGAACTGGAACGAGCTCAGGAGATCGTGGAACGCTTGGTCGGTATCGGTACGGGTGGACACAAGCAGCTGCAACTCTCGCGCGGGATGCAAAAGGTGCTCGAGTACGCGCTCGACGAAGCGCGACGCATGGGTCATCAGTATGTCGGTACCGAGCACTTGCTCCTGGGCTTGATTCGCTACAGTGAAGGTATGGCCCTCCGCGTGCTCGCGCGGCTGGGCATCACACCGGAACAAATCCGGCGGCAAACGCAACGGCTCTTGCGGGAAGGCAGTCGCTCGCGGCGCCAGCAAGAGCAAGCCTCGCCGTCGGGGCGCCGGGGCGAAAAGCCGCGCAAAACGCCGCTTATTGACCAGCTGGCGACGGATCTCACCGCGCTGGCGGAGGAAGGCAAGCTCGACCCGGTCATCGGTCGAGAGACCGAAATCGAGCGGGTTATCCAGATTTTGGCCCGCCGGACCAAGAACAACCCCGCGCTGATCGGCGAGCCCGGGGTGGGCAAGACGGCCATTGTCGAAGGTCTGGCCCAGCGTATTGTCGAGGGCAACGTGCCCGCGCCCCTCTTGGGCAAGCGGGTGTTGCAGCTCGACGTGGGCTCGCTGGTCGCAGGCACCATGTATCGGGGCCAGTTCGAAGAGCGCCTCAAGCGCATCATCGATGAGCTCAAGTCGTCCAACGCGATCTTGTTCATCGACGAGATGCACATGCTGGTTGGCGCTGGCGCGGCCGGTTCCGCCGTCGACGCAGCCAACATTTTCAAGCCCGCGCTGGCCCGCGGCGAGATCCAAGTGATCGGCGCGACCACGTTGGACGAGTACCGCAAGTACATCGAAAGCGACGCCGCGCTCGAGCGCCGCTTCCAGCCTGTGTATGTGGATGAACCCACGGAGGAAGAGGCGATCGAAATCCTGCGTGGGATTCGGTCCGCGTACGAAGAGCATCATCATCTCACC
>JAADEP010000054.1 GCA_013153335.1 Chloroflexota bacterium | reverse complement strand
CCATCCCCGCGGGCTTGTTGATCACCAGGACGTCTTCGTTCTCGAAGAGCACGTCAAGGGGGATGGGCTCGGGCTCGACGGTCGCGGCGCGAGGCGGCGGGATGCGCACCTCAACCGGGACGGGATGTTCGAGCCAAAAGCCGGGTTTGGTGACCGTCTTCCCCGCGACCTGTACCCGTCCTTCCCGAATCCACTGTTGTACCCGCGAGCGCGAGTACTCGCCCGCAAGGGCCTGGGTTAAAAAGCGGTCCAGGCGCTGGCGTTCGGGGCCCGCGAACCAAAAGGTCTCAACGCGCTCCGGAGTCGGTTGGCTGGTCATCATGGCTATCCTCAGCAGGGTATGCCGGGGCCGACGAAGATCCTGATGGGGTGGCCAGGGTCGGAGATTCGGTCTCGTTCCAGGTGGCCCAGAGCAGGCAGAGCACGCCCAAGGTGATGGCCATATCGGCCACGTTGAAGACCGGGAACCGGCCGATCGCGATGAAGTCCGTGACCCAACCGTATTGGATGCGGTCCCACAAGTTCCCCAAGGCGCCGCCGATCTGCAGGGCCAGGGCCCAGCGAAGGCAATGGGCCCGCGGCGCGGCTTTGCGGTAATGCCAGGCCACGAAGAGGATGATGAAAATCGACAGCACCAAAAGCCAGTCGTTCGCACCTTGATACAGCCCAAAGGCCGCGCCCGTGTTGCGCCAGTGGATCAACCGAATCCAACGGCTCCAGGGCTCGGGCCAAGGTGCCAGCACCTCGCCCAGGGCCAAATGTGTGCGGATCCACCATTTCGTCGCCTGATCGAGCAAGAGCACACCGATGGCCACTACGATGAGCAGACGATATTGCTCCCATAAGCTTGGGTTGGGGCGGGGACTTGGGGAAGGAAGGGGAGCGGATTCGGTCGATTCCGCCGTGTTGGAAGGCGTCTCTTCCGCGAACGATGTAGGGTCCATAGGTGTCATCCACCTCTCCCAAGCATCCTTGTGCTAAGGATATGCCAAGTATATCAAACCTAAGGGCTCGGCACCGGGTGTTCATCGCGCGGCGTGGGGGTTGGGGCGGGCTCTTCGGGAAGGATGTACACCTCTTCCGCGACCAAAGAGCCATCGGCTCGGCGCCACGCATGGACCAGCACGCGCGCGCCCAAAGGGATGTCTTCGGGGTCGCGCCGGGTTTCGCGCACGATCCAGACGGGCAGGCCTTCCACCCACCAGATGTTGCCTTGCTTTTGCGTGACCCGGCCCACAAACTCGACCTCGGTGCCATAGGCGCCCGGCACCGGCTCCAAATGCCACAGGATCCACGCTTGCTTGCGCGCGTCCCAAACGGCTTCGACTTCGACCCAGTCCCCGATGTTGGGATGGCCCTGGATATCGGCCGTTGGGCCTGCTTGTAGGGTCAAGCCGTTCACCACCCAACGGTCGCCTTGCTGGCCTTCCAACCGACCGACGAACTCAACCGACGCGCTCTGGTGGGCCCGTACGCGCGCGGCCACGCGTACCGATTGTGCGATCCAACTCCCGTCGTCCAGCGGGTAGCCGTGCACCTCGACCAGATCGCCGATCTGCGGGATGCCGAAGATTTGGGTGGATGGATGAATGTACACCGGCCGACCGCCCACCCGCCATTGTTGGGGCGCTTTTTCTTCGAGCGGACCGACAAAGAGCCCGGGCGCGAGGCTGCGCAGTTGTTCCAGAAAGGCTTCGCGCACCGGGGGCGCGGCCGTTGCCGCGGTGATCGCGAGGTCGGTGTTGATGGCTTCATGCAAGCGGGCGAGGCGTTCCGCGTTGGGTAGCGCGCCTTGCAGGTCCAGGTCTTGCAACGCGTGCAGGTGATCGTGAAGCTCTTGCAGGATGGGCTCGAGCGCGGCGAGGTCCCCTTGCTGCAGGAGGAGGCGCGCTTCTTCGAGCCGCGCTTGCGCGAAGCGCAGGTGGAGCTCGGCCTCGCGCGCGGGGTCGTGGGTGAGCCACAATTGGGCGCGCTCGGTCCACAGTTTGAGCGGGTAGAGGGGCGTGCCGGGTTGGGCGTGCACCGCAGCCCGCCACGGCACGCTTAGGCCGAGTGCGAAGAGCAGAACCAGCGCCCACGCCCATGCGATCCGCCAACGCCAGCGCAGCCCGCGACGGGGGGCTTGACGCGCTGCGGGGGCGGTCTGCCGAGCGGCCTCGCGGGCTTGCGCGAACAGGGCTTGCAACCGCGCTTCGGTTTCCGCGGCCCGCTGCGGGTCGCGAGGCGGATATTGTTCACGTAGCTGCGCGAACAGCTGGCGAAAGCGGGGATCCAAATCCTGAGCCTCGTTCATCACCTTCGTCCTTCCTGGGCTGCCCTAAGCCCGTCCATCCCGTTCTAAGCGTTCAAACGTGCGTCGCAGATTGGCCAGAGCCCGATGCTGGAGCACCTTCACCGCGGCCACGCTGCGGCCCATAATGCGGGCCACTTCCGCGTGGGGCAATTGCTCCACAAAGCGCAGAACCAGCACCGTGCGGTGAGCATCGGGCAACAACGCCAAGGCCTGGCGCAAGCGCGCGGTTTGTTCCTGGTCAGTGAACCAATCTTCGGGCCGGGGCCCTCCGGCCAGATGGGCCGCGCGCTCCGCGTCTTCGGCCGCGGGCGCGCGGCGCCGGTTCTGACGGTAATGGTCGTTGATCCAATTCTGGGCGATGCGGTAGAGGTATGCGCGCACATGCTGGCGCGGGCCTCCTCCGTTGCGTAGCGCGTAGAGAAACCGGGCGAACGTCTCGGCCACGCATTCTTCGGCCAACCCAGCGTCGCCCAGTTGGCGCGCGGCAAAACGATACAGTTCCGGGCTATACCGCTGGTACAGCGCGGTCCATGCCTCCGAATCCCATTGTCGGACCCGCTCTAAGAGTCGGGCATCTTCGTCTTGTTGCGCGCGGCCCATGGTTGATAAGCGTGTGTATTTGAGACGGTGAACAACGCCAAACGTTACTCCTTCGGTTCGCCTTGGGGGACGGGCGCGGGGTCCACCCAGATGGCCAGCAGCCAAGGGTCTTGTCGAGGTGCATACAACACCCGGTTTCGCCCCGGGAAGGCCGCGGCCAAGGCCCGCCGGTCCGGCCAGCGGCCCGGGTCGATCGCGAAGACCCAGGGCGTCTGCAGCCAGGGGTCCTGCAGCGGCACATAGACCGCGTAGTCCATCCAGCGTTCCACCCCTTGCACCAGCACCAGCGCGGGTGTGAGGTCTTGCGCCTCGGGCTGGAGGAAGACCTGAACCCGCCGCGGGGTCATGCCATACAGCCCGTGCATCATGGCCAGCCGGCCGGGCAGATAGTAGAGCAGGTTCGCCAGCACGAGGAACAAGAGCCCACCGCTCAACCCGGCCCATAAGCCCCGGCGCAGGTTGCGGAAAGGAATCCGCTGGATCCCCCGGACGACCGTAAGGATACCCCAAGCGGTCAACAAGAGCCAGCTGTGCAGGCCTTCATAATAGTACCGCGGACCGTACAGCCAGGCGCTGACCCAATACGCCAGATAAAACAAAACCAAACTCGGATACGCGAGCAAGACGGGCCACGCGGCCGGGCGTCGCCGGGCGGGCCACCATCCCAAAGGCAAAAACAGCCATGACCAGCGGAACCAGCCCAAGAGGTCCGCGTTGCCCACGTATAGGCTGAACTTGGTGTTGACCCAGGCTTGGTGCAGGTTATGGCCTTCGGGGAGCACGCCGTGCCCGGGGCCGAAGCCGATGCGATCGTAAGGCCACCACAGGGTGTAGGGGTTGCGCCAGGGGCTGCCGGTGAGCACGTATTGCCATAGCGCGTAGAGCCCGAGGCCCAAGCCGAGCCAGGCCGCGAAGCTCAAGATGGGCGCGCGCAACGCGGGTCGTCGCAGGAAGAGCACCGCATAGCCGGGGAGGAACAAAGCCAAAAGCGCGACGCCGGTCCAGGGCCGGGTGAGCAGCAGGCCTAAACTCGCGAGCCCGGCGATGGTCGCGGCAGCCCAGGCTCGCGCGCGGCCGGGTGGAGGCGTTTGGGCCAAAACGAGCCACGCCCAAGCCAGGGCCAGGCTGAGCACCCACGCGGTGGGGTGCGAGAGCAGCGACCCGCTGTTGAGCCAAAAGAAGGGGGACGTGAGCGCGAGGGTGGCCGCGAGCAGGCCCAGAGCCGGCCCTTCCAAACGATGGCCGATCCAATAAAGCAAAACCACCGAAACCGCGGCCCAGAAAGGGTTGACCCACGTTGGGCGTCCGACGCGCATCCCGAGCGCCAGGGTTGCGGGCCATCCAGGGGGGTATTTGCCGAAACGTCGGCCTTGCGCGTCGTCAATGACGAAGGGGATTAAAAACCACTGTGGGTAAGGGGGCGAAGGCACGAACAACGCCCCTCGGGTTGCGGCTTGGGCCTGCCACCAATAGGCGACTTCGTCTTCGAGATGCGGCCAGTCCTCAAAGATGACCTGGGCGGTCCAACGAGCGGCCCCGAAGGCCAACAGGGCGAGCAAACCCGCGAGGATCCCGGGCCTCGCCAAGCCCCGGAACCGATGGCCTTTGGGCCGGGCCATGCGGCCTCCCCGCTCGGGCGGTTAGTTTAGGTGATGGCGCCCGTTGCCCCCGCGCCCTCGCTTGCGTCGCATCTCGGCCAACGCTTGCTCCAGCTCCTCAATTTGGCGCAAGGTGGCTTCGCGCGCGTCGCCTTCTTGCCCCGAAAGCCGCGCCTTGGCTTCTTGCAGGGCTTTCATCAGCGCGAGCTCCATCGGGCTGGGGACGTAGTTGTCGTCGGCTTTTTCTTCGCGTGAGAGGCGCCCAACCTCTTCGGGTTTGGGCTCTAAGGCCTTCATGCTCAAGCGGATGCGCTTGCGGCGGCGGTTGACTTCAATGACCTGGGCTTCGATCTCATCGCCCTCTTTGACCAACTCGCGTGGGTCTCGGATGTAGCCGTGGGTCATCTCGCCGATGGGCACGAACGCGGGCACTTCCGCGCCGATATCCACCTCGATCCCGCTGCGCAAGATCTTGGTCACCTTGCCTTTGACCACCATGCCTTTTTTGATCTCGCGCCATTCGAGGTCGAGGGGCTTGAACATGGTGAGCTCAATGATGCCCTTGGGGTTGATGCGTCGGACCCACACGTCAACCTCTTGGCCTTCGGATAGCACCTCTTCGATGCGCTTGAGGGGCTCATCCTTGGGGACTTGCGATACATGCAACACGGCCGGTTTGCCCACACCGATATCCACAATTGCGCCGGCGACGGTCAACTTTTTCACCACACCACGAAAATGCATTTTGCGCTGGATCTCAGGGGGGGCGGCAGCAGTCTCCTGGCTCATCGTTCACCTCCTTGGGAAGAAGCTCGTTCGGGGCTGTACAGATACGGTCCTTTATTATACCCCAATTGACCGGATTGGGAAGGTGTAAAGGCTCATTTTGTATACCTTCCTTGAAAGGTTACATCCGAACCAAAGGATGATGGCCGTTCAAGTTTGGCGGAATCGGAAAGCGTTGTTGCGTTTAGGGCAAGAATTCCGCAACTTCACAACCAAGCGGTTCCAACTTGGCGGGAACCGCTTCCCAGAGGGGCATATTGCACGCGCGCAAGTGTCACGTTTCGCGCACTGAACTCGCGCAATGTTGACACTGCACTGCCCGCGTGAACCCAGAACCCCGCGGGACGCATTGTGTCCCTAATCTACGTCCCTGGGCCGGGAACGGTTTCACCGCCCGAGCCCAGGCCCCAGTTCGCCCACGAATAGCCGGCCCTCGGGTTCGCCCCAGGGGTGCCGCGGGCACAGCAGCAGGTCAAGCCCGTGGACCGTCTCCAGCTGCGGGTAGGTCTCGGGGCGCCACACGGCCATTTGCCAGGTTGTGCCGATCCGCTCCATACGTTGCACCCGCCAGCCGCACGCGCGGGCCGCGTCCACCCATTGCGCGATTTGGCGCGCGAGCGGGCCCCCTTCCCATGGCCGGGGATGCCCGCGCGCGGCCCGGTCCAGGGTTTGGGCCCCTTCGCGGAGCAAGGTTTGGGCTTGCTCGACCTCGCCCCGGGCCCGCGCGGCCGCGCTCGCTTGCAGCAACAACGTGATGGTCAGGGCCGTCGTCGATTCGGGCTGGCGATAAACATCCGCGATCGCGCCGCGCTGCATGACCTCGGGCCAGGGAGGCAGCCATACCTGCGCGTAGTACGCGCTGGGATCCAGCACCTGCTGGTATCGTCGCAGCAAGTCGAAGTGTTCAACCGTGAGGCGGACGTCGGCCATCCAGCGCCGACCGGCCTCGTCGCGAGCTCGCAAGGCGGCCTGGAAGTCCTGATCGAGCTCGGCCAGGGTGAGCCCAAAGGCCGTTTGCAGCGCGCGGTCCAGGTCCGTCGTCGGGGTTGCGGTGGCCTGCTGCGCGAACACGCGCCCAAGCGCGGTTCTGTCGTAGAGCACGATCACCTGCAGCGAGCTGGCTTCGGCGTCCGTAGCGGTTGGTGGGGCTTGGCTCGCGGTCGTGGCGCGCGGCGCGGGGGATGCGACCAATCCCGCCGCGTCTTTCCCCTCGACGTGCCGATAGATTTGGATTTGGGCTGTGTTTGCCATGCGTGCGCTGGTGCGCGTTGGGCAACACGTTTGGTAAAAGGACCAAAACGCGTCCCAGCCCCAGCGGTCCACCATGTAAGCGACCAGCGCGCCGGCCTCTAAATACGCGATTTCGTGCTGGTGCTGGTAAAAATTCACCGCCAACTTGGGCAGGGGGATGTACATCTGCAGCGGCAGCAAGGCCGCCGCGCGGTCGAGCAGGGGTTCAGGGTGATAATGCCCGCCGCTCAAATAGACGGCCAGACCTTCCACCAGCAGGGATTCGCGCGGGCGGGCCGTATCGAGCCAGTGGATGAGTTCGTGGCGGATGAGCACGCTCGGGTCGCTGCCCGTGGGCGAGCGGTCGAGATACGAAAGCCACAAGACGTGGCGCTGGGCAAAGCCGCCCTGGCCCCACAGCCGCGGGATGAACACAATTTCGGGCTGCGCGTCCGTCCTTGGGGGCAGGCGGTGGATGAGCTCGTCCCAGGCGGTTTGCAACATGCGTTGGAGTTGGGCCGCGTCGCGCTCGGTTTCGGTGCGGGTCAGGCCATACATGTGGCAGCAAGACGTATCCCAGCGGTGCCACGTCACGCCCTGCTCCCACCAGGGGCGTTGGTCCGCGGGGGCCAAGGTGATGGGCACGCGAGTTTGTTCGCGGCCTCGGTAATACACGCGCAAGGTGTAGGTGCCGGGCTGGGCCGGGCCTTCGCGCGTATCCCACGCCCAGGGGAGCACCGCGGCCAACCGGCGTTCCATCCCAAAGGGGGACAGCTTGCCCCGCCACTCGCAGGCCACTTTCCCGTGTTCCAAGCGCAAGGTCACTTCTTCGCCCGGGCGCCCTTGCCCCCGGGGTGCGAACACGATCCAGGTCACTTGATCGCCCACGAACAGGCCGCCGGTTGGATGGACGCGCACTTCCCACTCGGACGTCGCGGCCTGGACGCTCAGGTGCAATCCAAGCCCGAGCATGAACAAGGCTGTCACCAGCGTGGGCCAAACGAGGACGGGCACCGCTTTGCGGCGCGGCGAGTCCGCCATTCCGAACTCCTGGCGGGTCATTGCCAACGAACCGGCACGGGTTGGGGACGGCCTTGGTGCAGCATGTACCCGCGCACAACCCACGTGTTCCCCACGGGCGCCCAGATGAGGTAGACCACGGGGTAGGTCGCTTCCGCGAGGTCGCGCGGGGATGGGTAGGGCTTGCCTCCGGGGTGGGAGTGGTAAATGGCCACGAGGTCCCAGCCCTGGGCCTCCAGGTCGCGGAAGGCCTGCCATTGGGCTTGGGGATCCATGCGGTAGCGGTCGGGCCGCGCGGCCACGTTGGGGATGGGATACACGCGCGTGCTTCGTCCGTCCTGGCCCGCGACCAAGCCACAGGCCTCCAGAGGATACGCGCGAGCCACATGGTCGATCATCTGGCGGACGTGTTCCCGGGCCAGCAACAAGCCGCGCGGAGCGCTCATGTTGGGACCTCGGTCCAGAACATGAGGGCTAACAGCACGAACGCGAACGAAGGTACCAGAGACATGCGCAAGGCTTCCCGGACGCCCAAGCCTTGCAGGCGGGCGATCACGACTTGCGTCCAGCCATACACACCGGCCAGGAGTAAAAGCCCCGCGGCCGCGGGGGTGAGCCCGGCCTGGCACAAGAAGGCCAGGGACCATCCCCAATGGACCGCGAGGAGCGCGAGGGCCAGGCTTTCGGGCCCCAGCGTGGCTTGCGGCGCTTGGAGGGCCCACAGGCGCCGGCCAATGAACCACGCGGCCATGGCCAAAAGCACCGCGACCGTGCTGGGCGCCCACGCGCTTTGGTACAAGCCCAGCGCGAACAAGAAGAACAGGCCGTAGCCCGTGGCCTGGAGCGCCCATGTGGCCCAAAGCGCGCGCGGGTCCTGCGGGTCGAGCACGATGTATTCCGCGACCACCAGCGCGACCACGCTGACCAGGCCCACGAGGAGCACGAAGATCCACGCGGGCCCTAGGGGCAGGGTGCGGATCAACGTCGCGAGCGCGTCGAGGGCAAAGGTGGGCAGCAGCGCGTGCCAAAGCACCCGGTTCCGTTGCTCCTCATAGAGGGGATGGTCGCGGAGCAGCCAATCCATGCCCGAGAGGCTGAGCGCGGTCAAGATGACGATCAAAACCGATCGAGGGGATAGGTGTACTTGCCACGAGTGGGGGCCCCAGGCATAGGTCCATGTGGGCCCTTGGAAATCGCTCCAACGCCCAAGCACGATCACCAGCGTCGTCGCGGCGGTGAACAAGCTTAGTTTGTCAGGGTCGGGCAAGGACCGTTTCGCGTGCATCGTGTTGGGCTTTCCTACCACCTCACCCTCGGG